>NZ_JAKEIP010000047.1 GCF_021474425.1 Streptomyces muensis
GGACCTCATCGGAGACGCTCATATCACAACAACGAGCCGCATCACGGGAAGCAACACCTTGATTCTCTGCGAGCCCTTACGTGCTCTTGGCGGCGTTGAGGCGTCGAGCTCCTGATCGTCGATCATGGTCGTGTGTGTGGAACGCGTCTCGGGCAGAGATCATCAGCTACCGACGGATCACGGGCGTGTCGGCTGGTGTAGACACTGAACTCGTCGCCGTGTTGGTCCCCTTGCGGCATGAACTGCACCAGGCAAGGCTTGCGGCCTAGCCACGAAAGCGTGCCGTGGGGGGAGAGATGCGCGAAGCACCGGCTGATCTTCGTCGACCGGTCACGATGCACTGGCGCTGATGCTGCCTGACGCGCTGCCAGGAGACAGCCCGGAAGTCAACTTCACAACTTGGGGAGTTCCCCCCGCTCGCTGATCATTCGCATCCATCCCTCAAGGGTGGTGACGAACTCTTCGAGGTCGGAAGTAGTGTAGGAGGCTCCCTCATGGTCCCAGTCAGGGTCGAGGACGACGACGCGGAAGCCGTATCCCTGGTACCAGCCGGCGTCGATATTGATCTCCCGAGCCTGAAGGCCGCCCTTCCGCACTGCCTCCTGCTCGGTGAGCCACGGCGGTCGTGCGGTGCGTGCCCAGTACAGGTCCTCGGAGTCGTTGACCTCGACTCTTCCATCCGGGAGGCGTCGGGCCAACAACGTGTTGTAGATGACATTCCAGCCCATAGGGACACGCAGCGGGAGCAAACCCCAGTCCTCGGAAACAGCTGCGGCCAGGGGGGATTGAGGCGGAAGCCGGAAGATCGCGTCCATGTGCCGTCAGCATAGTCAGGGGGGTACGTCCTTATACAGGTCGAGGCTCGGACGAGACCCCAACCCGTGTCGATGTCCGCGCCAGTCAGTACCGACCCGCCTCCCTGGCGACACGACAGGGCGAACGTTGCCTGATGCGGCACTAGGTCGGATACGACGGGCGCACACAAGGGGACATACCCGCGCACAGTTCGAAAATGGATGCCAGAGCTGCTGCCGTGCTGCTCGCGGCGGCCAGGGCCCAGCCAGGAGCCGAACGCCGGTCGAAGGTTCGAACCGACGCAACCGGGTACCGCTGCGAATTGGCTGGATCCCTGTGAGGGCTGCAGAGGGAGGGGCGGTCAATCTGCTGAGGCGGTCATCGAAGCAAGGTGCGGCTGAGGCCGCTCCTGGACGCGGAGTTGGAGGCAGGAGGGGCAGGCGCTCAGGACGCGGACGCCGCGCAAGCCACGACGGTAGACCCGTTCCGCAATGACGTCGTCGGAGCGTCGATGTGTGAGAACGCGGTTCCGAACACGGTGACCATGACCTCCTCCACGGCGAGGGGGTGGGTGGGCGTAGGTATCCCAGGTCTCGGAGAATTTGGCGTGCCGGGAGAGTGCTTGCACGGTTTTCGGGTCGTGCTTGCCGGAGCCGCCGAGCGTGGTGGTGTAGAAGTGCTTGAGGTCGTGGAAGCGGGTTCTGTCCGGAAGTCCGGCTTGCTTCACCGCCCTTCGCCATTTCTGGTGGAAGTCTCTGATCAGTACGGGTCGGCCGTGACGGTTCGTGACGATCAGGTCCTCGTCCGGCGGCTCGGCGTAGCCGCGTGCCTGGCGGCGGCGTTGGGCGGCTGGTGAGACGGGCTCCGGCTCGGAGAAGCGTGACACGTGGTGTGCCAGCCGCTCGATCAGGTAGTGATCCACTGGCAAGGTGGCGTAGCTGGCCTTGGTCTTGAGGCGTACGGCCTTACCGCGCTGCCGTTGTTCTTCGATGTGCAGCAGGTCGTGTTTCCAGGCCACCTGGCTTCGCTTCAGCCCGAAGGCCTCGCCCTGGCGCAGTCCGGCGCAGGCTCCGAGCCTGATCAGGACCTCGTAGCGCGGCGCGACCGTCCGCATTGCCGCTGCGACCGCGGCGACCTGCCCAGGAGACAGTGAGCCGTTTTCAACCCCAGCAGGGCTGCTGACGCGGCTCGCCCCTGTTGAGCCAGGCGGAGGCTCTGCGGGCAAGATGACGTCGTGCCCACCATGGTTGTTGAGATCCACGTGCCCTTGCTGGCGACGCCCGGCCTGCCGGACGGCTCCTACCCGTTTCCCTGGATCGAGGAGGTCGAGGACTTCCTGTCCGATCTCGAAGACCAAGGTGACGTGGAAGTCTTCGATGAGGGAGAGGAGGACGGGGACGTCTACGTCTTCTTCATCACCGGAGCCGGTGAGGGGGATCTTCTGGCGGTGGCGTCCCGCGTGGCCACCTTTCCTGGCGTCCCTGCGGGAACCCTCGCGGTCGTCAGTAACGACGAGGCCGAGGAGTTCGGTCTGGGACGACGGGTGGCGCTTCCACTGCCTGCGCTCTGAAGACCGGTGCGGAGTCTCCGCCCTCCCTGCCCAGGGCAGTTTCAGGTTGCGCGACACAGGGGCACTGCGTGCGTGAAGAAGTGAAGCTCCTGGTAGACGAGTTGTCGACCAAGATCAACCTGTCCGTCCGGAGCTTCGCATGCTTGTCTACCCATCGGGACTCGATCTGTCCAGTTCAGCCCTACAGTTCCTGGCTGGGAAGCTGACGGCCCTGCGCCGTGAACGCGGAACACGGTGGCGCCGGCTAGGAACAGACCGGCAGACCCTGCTGGTCCTGGCCCACCTGCGATGCGGACACACCTACGCTCAGCTGGCCACCGGGTTCGGCATCAGCCTCAGCACCGTCTACCGGTACGTGAGCGAGGCCGTCGAACTGCTGGCCGCCCTCGCTCCCGACCTCGCCGAAGCGGTACGCGCTGCATCCCGCAAAGCCTTCATAATCCTGGACGGAACCCTCCTGCCGATCGACCGCATCGCCGCTGACCAGCCCTTCTATTCCGGCAAACACAAGAAACACGGCATGAACGTGCAAGTCCTCGCCGACCCGGCAGGGAGACTGCTGTGGGCCTCGCCCGCGCGCCCGGAGCCGTTCACGACCTTCGCGCGGCCCGCGAACACGGCATTCTCGACTCCCTGGCCGAAGCAGGCATCCGCTGCTGGGCCGACAAGGGATACCAAGGAGCCGGCGGAACCGTCCGCGTGCCCTACCGCGGTCGCTGGGAGAAGCTCTCCGCAGGCCAGCAGGCGGTCAACCGCGCCCATGCCAAAATCCGGGCGCTGGGCGAGCAGGCCATGGCCACGCTCAAGACCTGGCGACTCCTGCGCAAGCTGCGGTGCAGCACCACCCGCATCACCAGCCTTGTCCAGGCTGTCCTCACCCTCCATCTGACCTGCCCAAACCAAGGTTGAAAACGGCTCACTCTTTCCCGCGGTCTCCAAACGTGAACACCGTCCGCTCCACCGCCCCATGACGTTGCCGCGGCCAACCGTGCATGAGCTGGTTAGGGTCGTCGGCGGAGCGGCGTTGACATGGGCAGGCACGTAGCTGCGCTGGGCGTCGAGTGCGGCTCTTGCCACCTGCCAGTCAACGTTCGATGTGGTATCGACTTTGAGAGACAACGGCCTGGCGGAGCTTGGCGGTGAATTCAGGTGTGCGGGCTATGCGGTCGACACCGCCGGCTTTGCTCTGACGCAGGGCGCTCTTGAAGTTCTGCTCCAGCGTGCCCGTCATACGGGACATGAGGTCGTCGCTGAGGTGGTCGAGGTCGATGTTGAGCAAGTCCCGCGGGGTCGGCTGCCTCAGCCGGGTCAGGGTGTGGGCGGACATAGCTGCCAGGGGGTAGAGCCAGTTCTCCAGGGTTTCTCCCAGCAGGGGCCGATCTTCGGCGTACTGAGCGAGGAAGGTTCGTAAGCGGGTGTGGACATCGAGGCAGAGGCGGTAGACGTCCAGATCGTGGCGGGCGGAGAAGATCTGCGCGTAGTGCTGGTCGTCCAGTAGCAGCGCGTCCGAGTGTCGCAGGGCGGTATGTGGTTCGCGCTGGACGAAGGCGGTGAACTCCCGGGCCAGGCGGGTCATGCTGATGACCCGGTCGAGGGGGAAGCCGAGGTTGCGGTAATAGCTGGCGCGGCGTTCGTAGTAGTAACCACCGGCGTGGCCTAGGCTTTCCTCGATGTCCTTCTGGATGGCTTCGGTGGCTCGCAGGGCGCCCGCCGGCAGCTGCGTCTGGCTGTTCGTGGCTCGGATGATGCGGTCGCGGGCGGTTCCGGACTCGGGTGCGACCACGATCTTGACCAGAAGGGAGCGGTCGCGGTGCTGGCCGCCGTTCTGGAAGTAGCTGTAGATCTCATGGCTGGTCTGCAGCCCGTTGACGATCTGCGGTTCTTTGACGACGATCCTTTTGCCTGCGATCTGGGCAGCGTCGGCGACCACGGTGACACCGTTGTTGAACCACCAGAAGTCCTCACCGGTGCCGGACTTGAGGGTCTCGCCGATTGCGTTGTTCACCGCAGTGGACCCGGCGTAGTCGCGCACGTTCGATTCGAACAGTTCCAGTCGCAGTGCTTCGTTGTCGGAGGTGATGAAGCGGTAGTACTCGTCCAGGCGGGCCAGGCAAACGTATCCCTCGCCGAGCGAGGTGCTCATCGGGGTCTCGGTGAACACCAACTGCGCGACCGCTTTGGCACCTCGGGCGGTGCGTTCGCGTAGATCAGCGGCGTTGAGGTACTCCAGATCTGCCTTGGTGTCCGAAGTGATCTTCGCGAGCTCTCGCCGCAGCCGGTCTCCCTTGGCCTTCACGTTGGGGTGCGGCGTCTCGGCGGCTTTGTTGGCGTAGATCACCTTGATGCGGACCTGCGGGAACGATGACGCCAGCTCTTCGAGGATGTGCAGGAAGCGCCTGGTGCGGTCCAGGAGCTTGGCGTTCGTGTGTGCGGCCAGGTCATCTTCGTCCCGGCTCATGTCCAAAAGTGTCGGCAGATGGAAGTGGAGCTTCTCGACAACGGTCTCCTGGTAGCCCGTCGAGGTCTTGGCTTGCAGGATCACCAATTCGATCTTGCCGGCACGCGACGGCAGGAACTGATGGGCATCGGCGGTGACGTAGCGCTCGTCCACGAAAGTCCAGATGCCGTCGATGCCGCAATCGTGGGCACCGTCCACGATGCCGTCCATGATTTCGTCGTTGTCGAGGTCCCAGTCCTGCAGGGCCTTGTCGGCAGCGAAGAACGTGAAGAAGTCGTCCCTGTTCTTGTCCGGTGCCAGCTTCCGATGCTGGTCCTCCAGGATGCGGTCGAGTAGCCGCTGGTCGTTGTTCTGTACGGACGTCATACAGCACCACCCCCCACCAAGGCGTCAAACCCGGACAACGATGTTGGCAGGCTGGTGAGCCCGTGAACAGCCCGCGTGCTGCGCAGAGTTGGGAAAGCCACTGGTGGCTCGAGTGAGCGCGCTCAGTGGCCCGGTTCTCAGGGCACTCAAGGTCCCTGCCAGCTCATTCGAGATCCTTGGAGCGCTTGTGGCGGCGGCACGGCAGGTGATAGCCCATCAGTTTCCAAGATGGCTGTCGATCCAGGACAGGCCACCAAGGTTGAGATGGCGACGCGCTCGGTTCACCGCAACATAGGCGGGACGGGCGTCAGTATCGCTGACGGGTCCAGAGATAGAACGGCCTTCGGAGTCCTGTTGGTCAGTATCCTTGGGGGTGGAAGTCGTCAACGACCCGAACCGTTGGCCATTCGCGGTCCTTGGCTTTGTGAGCGGTGGAGACGGTCACATCGGCATCGCCCTCGTCGGTGAGCTTGTCGACCGCAGTGAGGATCGCTTCGGGGCCGTGCGTGTCGACCAGGTCGACGAAAGGCTGAAGGTCGCCGCCGACGGGGTCGTACGCCGCCTAGTTCTGCACTTCGACCCACGAGGCGAAGAGGACGAGCTCGCGGCCAAGCACGGCATCGCGGAGATGAGCTACTTCGGCGACCTCGAGCTCAGCTGGATCGACTCGGCTGCGTCGAGTAACCGTCTGTCGAGCTTTGCTGTGGCGGGCGTCGGCGATCCTTAGGTGTTCTGGTACGACGGACCCGTTCCCTCAACGGCGCGGGCGCGTCCGCCAGCCTCCGTGTGCGAGCACGGCATGGCGAGATGGAGTCACGCCCGACCACACCGAAGGCATCCCATCTTGCACGGCGTTACGTGGAGGCATTGTGGTCAATTTGTGTGGGTAGCGTTAAAAGGCCTCTACGTGTGCCAAGTAAGGAATGGTTGCGCGGTTGGCCAGTGTGTTCCAGAAGTGCAAGGCTGATAAGAGAAACCGGAACTATCCCTGTCACGGGCCGCGGTGTGGTCATGGGTGGACTGTTCGCTATCGGGAGGCCGGAGGGCGTCGGGGCCGGCAGCGGGAGGTGTCGTTCTCCCGGAAGGGGGAGGCGCGGAGCTTTGCCGTCACCGTGGAACAAGAGAAGCTCGTCAGTGCCCGTGCCGGCGTGTTCGGGTCGTCACGGTCCTTGGTTGATGTGTATCGCGAGTACATCGGCAGTGGGCCGTATGCGGATTCCACGCGGTATCAGTACGAGGCGAGCCTGCGCCTGCATATTGAACCGTATTTCCGGCACCGCACCATCGGGTCTCTGAAGCCCAAGGACCTTCGGGGCTGGCTGGCGTGGATGGTTGAGGAGTGCGGCTACGCGCGCAGCACGGTGGTCAATCGGTATGGAATCTTGCGTGGGGTACTCGGATACGCCGTCGCCAACAGCTACCTGGTCAGGGACCCGTCCCGGGGTTGGAGTACCAGCCGCCATTACAGCAGGCGAGGCAGGCGCAAGATGGTGCGGCTGCCGACGCTGGCTGAAGTCGTGGCCATCGCAGAGCATCTTCCGGCCCCCTACCAGTTGTTGGTGTGGTTGATGGCTGGGTGCGGGCTGCGGATTGGGGAGGCGAGCGCAGTCTGCCTGCAGCAGATCGACTTCGTGTCCGGCATGCTGTTCGTGGACCGGCAGATCACGCAGGACGCCGCCGCGTCGGCGGTCGGGCGGCGAGGACGTCTGGGTGCCGCTGGCCAGGGCCGGGCGCATCGGATCCGGCACCTCAAGTGGCGCGCGCCGGGTGAAGGGCGCCTCGTGCCGCTGCCGGGCAAGGTTGCGGCCAAGGTCCGCGAGCACATTCGGAGGCACGGAACCTTGCGTGTCGCAGCTGGCCCGAACCGCATGCCCGGGGACTACCTGTTCGCCAACATCGGGCGAACGAACATCTTGATGTACGCGCTGGTGCATCGGCTCTGGACCGCGGCGAGGAAGGCCGCGGGTGTCTCTCGGAAGATCACGCCGCTTTGGCTGCGGCACTTCTTCGCTTCGGCCGGCCTTGCCAAGGGTGTGCCCGTGACGGACATGGCGGTATGGCTCGGTCACAGTGATCCGCGCACGACCTATCAGACGTATGCGCACGTCCTGCCTGATGCTCCTGAGCGCTTGAGGTCGGTCATGGATGACGTACTCAGCCTCAAGACCCACCTCGTCCTGCCGCTGCAGTTCGAAGCGCTGCACGAGACCGGGTCTCCTTGCTGAGGGTGGGACACGTGACACGTGGCGAGGCCTCGCTGTTCGCGGTCGTGGGCAGCTCGATCGAGTGAACCTTGGCCGCGGAAAGGTAGAGCGGCAGTGCGTTGGACACGTTCAAGGGGAGACGGACTGCATCGGCGACCGTCGCTCATGAATACGGTCTGTGACCGCGGGCGAGGTTGGCTCGAGCATGTCGCAGGTGCGTCCTGGATCGTCTGGTGGGTCTGTACCAGCACGGGGAGATCCCGGTGCTGGTTCGGTGCTGACTCGAACGCCAGAAATCAGTCAAACCCGCATGTCCTAGCCCCGATCGAATGAGTTGTCGTACCACTCGATGGTGGTGCCGATGAGGCTGGCGGCGACGATGCGCTTGAGGTTGCCGGGGGGTGGGGGAGCGGTGGTTGTGGAGGCCATGTGCGCCACTTCCTCGTGTGCGGTGGGGACGGGTGTGTGTTCGCACACGGTAGGAATCTGCAGGTCAAGGGCACATGTGGTGGGACTACATAGTTCGGTGGCGGGGTATGCGTGTTGCCCCCATGCGCCTCTGATCGAACCGACTCTCAAAAACCGCCCACATTCGATCACAAGGCGACCAAAGTCCGTCCTACAATTCCCCCTTGCACCCGCACGCCACCGACGCCCCGCCGCGTTCGGTGCGTGCGGTGGAAAACGGGGGGTTTGGTGAGGGAACGAGCTGTGCCTGCGGGCGTGTTGCGATTAGTCGTGCTGCGAGCGTGGGCGTATCGCGTGCTTCTTGCCGCGGTGCTGCTGACCGTGCTGTTGACCACGGTCGTGCTGGCCGCGCTCACCGCCTACTCGGGCGCGATAGGCGATGCGGCGCTGCGGCGGTCGCTCGCGGAGCAGCGCGCCGCCGCCGAGGCCGCTCTGGTGGTCAAGGCCGACGCGCCGGCCGACCAGCGGCAGGCGGCCGACGACGCCGTGCGGGCGGGGGCCCGCACCATCTTCCCCGGGCTGCCCCTGCGGGTACGTACCCTGATGCGGTCGGGGCCCTATGCCCTGCCGGAGGCGCTGCGGCCGTCCTCCGAGCGGGACGGAAACCCGGACCTCACGTACTTCGCGGCCCTGGATCGCACACAGGTGCGGACCGTCGCCGGGCGGCTCCCCCGTGAGGCTGTGACCGCCGGGTCCATCGAGGTCGCACTGCCCCAGAGCGCCGCCAAACGGCTCGGAGTGGCGCCCGGCTCCCGGCTGACCGTCACCGACCGGCTGGACGGCCCGGCGGTGCGCGTGCTGATCACCGGCGTGTACCGGCCGGCGGACGTCCGGGCACCCTACTGGCGGCTGGACGACCTGGGCGGCCGCGGCGTGCAGGCGTCGAATTTCACGACGTACGGTCCCCTGCTCACCGCCCCAGAAGTGTCGGCGTCGGGCCGGGTGAGTGTCGGCGCGTCGGGCTGGCTGGTCTCGGCCGACTACTCCTCGCTGACGACGCAGCGGATCGGTCCGCTGCGCGAGGCCGCCCGCTCGGGGACCGCGGAGCTGCGCGAGCGCCCGGTGCTCAGCAGCGCGACCACGGCGGACACCGCCTTGCCCGAGGTACTGGACCGCATCGAACGCTCCTTGCTCGTCACGCGTTCCAGCATGCTGATCGTCGCCGGTCAGCTCGGACTGCTCGCGGCCTGCGCCCTGTTGCTCGTCGCACGGCTGCTCGACTCCGAGCGCATGGCCGAGACCGGGTTGCTGCGTGCGCGCGGCGCCACCCGGGCCCGGCTGGCGGGCCTGGCCGCGCTGGAGGCCCTGCTCATCTCCGTGCCGGCGGTGGTCGTGGCGCCGCTGCTGTCGGGGCCGTTGACGCGGCTGCTGGCCGGGCAGGGTGCCCTGGGCCGGGCCGGGGTGCGCGTCGACGTGCCGGCCGGAGGCCGACTCGAGGTATGGGCGGTCGCCGCCGGCGTGGCCGCGCTGTGCGGGCTGACCGTGGCCGTCCCGGCGTGGCGGGCGACCTTCGCGGGCACCTTCGCGGCGCGGGCGGGAGCGCTCCCCGCGCCGCTGCGTGCCGGGGCGGACGTCGGGTTGCTCGCTGTGGCCGGTGTCGCCTTCTGGCTGCTCGGCAGCCAGGAGTCCGGTGCCGTCACCGCCGACCGTGACGGGGTCCTCGGCGTCGACCCGCTGCTGGTGGTGGCGCCCGCTCTGGTGCTGCTCGCCGGAACGGTTCTGGTGCTGCGGCTGCTGCCGTTGCTGGCGCGTGTCGGCGAGCGGCTTCTGACCCGTGAGCGCGGACTGACCGCGGCCATGGTCGGCTGGCAGTTCAGTCGCCGGCCGATGCGCGGAGCGGGCCCGGTACTGCTCCTGGTCATCTCCGTGGCGCTGGCTGTGGTGGCGATCGGGCAGGACGCGTCCTGGCACCGTTCCCAGGCCGACCAGGCCGACTTCCGCGCGGGTGCCGAGGTGCGCGTCCTGTCCTCCGGAACCGGCGGTGTGGGCCGTACGGATGTCTACGCGGACCTCCCGCACGTGGATGCGGTCGCCCCCGCCGTCCGTGACACGGTGTCGCTCTCCGGGAGCCGCGAGGCGACCGTTGTCGCCCTGAACACGACGGAGGCTGCCGGGACGGTGCTGGCGCGGCCCGACCTGACGGACGGTCCGTTGCTCGCCGGGCTCGCGCCGCGCGGGGCACCCGCGGGCATCGAGATACCGAAGGGCACCACCCGGCTCACGCTGACCGCTGCCCTGCACAGCACCACACCAGGGGCGGAGGCCGACGTCTCGCTCACCGTGCGGGACCGCCACGGAACCCCCTACGAGATACCGTCCGGCAGCCTCGCCGCCGACGGCCGCCCGCACCGGCTGATCCCCGATCTGAACGGCGCCCGGGGCCCGTTGGCGTTGACCGGGCTCGCACTGAGTATGCAGCAGCCGGCCGACCGCCCCCACCGGCACCGCCTGGTCCTCGGCGCGCTCACGGCGACGGCTGGCGACGGTGACGTCCGGCAGTTGACCCTGCCGAAGAGGTGGACGACCGCGATCCAGGCCGACGCGGACGCCGCCCCACCCGACGACGACGCCCGGCCGACCCGTCCCCGGCTCACGTCGACGGCACCCGTCACCATGACGTACAGCACCGGGTACCAGATGGCCGGCCTCTCGCCGCCCGCCCTGCCGCTGGAGGTCCGGCTGCAGGTCGCCCAGCCCGCGGCGCCCGAGATCGTCGCTGTCGCCACCGACCGGTTCCTCGCCGCGTCCGGTACGCGCCAAGGCCAGCGCGTGCAGGTGACGTTCGGCGGTCATTCCCTGCCCGTACGCATCGTCCGCACCGCCGGCGCCCTGCCCACGACGGAAGCCACCACGCACGACGGCGGAGCCCTGCTGGTCGATCTCCGGGCCGTCAACCGGGTACTGCAGGCCCGGTACGGAACCAGCCTGCAGCCCACCGAGTGGTGGCTGAACACGGCCGCGTCCGGCGCCACCGCGGCGGCCGTGCGCGCTCTGCCCGACGTCGATCCGGAGCAAGTGACGGTGCGCGACGAGATAGCGGCGGAGCTGCGCGACGACCCCTTCGGGGCCGCCCCGGAAGCAGCGCTGATCGCGGCGGCGGCGGTGACGGTGCTCTTCGCCGCGCTCGGCTTCGCGGTGAGCGCGGCGGGGGCGATGCGAACCCGGGACGGTGAGTTCGCCGTGCTGCGCGCCCTGGGAACACCGCGCCGTCGGCTGGCCCGGCTGGTGGCCGTGGAGCACTGCGTCCTGATCGCCCTGGCGCTGCTGGTCGGCACGGTCCTGGGCACGGTGCTGACGCACGCGCTGGTTCCCCTCGTCGTCCTGACCGGGCAGGCCACCCGACCGCTCCCACCGGTTCTGGTCGAACTCCCGCTCCCGCGTCTGACCGCCCTGCTGGCGGCCCTCGCGGCGGGTCCCGCCCTCGTGACCGTGGCCCTCGCCCTTCGGCGGGCGAAGCCCGTGATGGCTCTCAGGGACGAGGTGACACAGTGACCGAGCAGCCGGTGCCCCGACAGGACGGGCGGACGAAGGCGGCGCCACCGCATGTGGGTGCCGGATTGCGGACCCGACTGAGGGCCTTCGCCGGTACATACGTGGCCCTCGCGCTCCTGGTGGCCGTGACCGCGGCGCTGGCCGCCGCGTACCCGCGTGCCGTCGACCGGTACGGGGACGCGGGGCTGCGCCGGGCGGTCGAGCAGGCCCGACCCGACCGGACGACCGTGCAGACGGAGGTCCCGCTGCCCTGGCTGGACACGGTCGAGGAGATGGAGGATGCCCTGCGCGTCGGTCCGCTGACCGCGGCGCGAGCCAAGATCCTCGCCACCGCCGAGGCGCCGCTGGTTCCCGACCCCGCGCAGTCGTCGTACGGCGTCCGCACGACCGTCCCCCTGGAGGCGTCCGACCCCTGGCTTCCCCGGCCCGCCGGCCTGCCCGCCCAACTGGTCCTCGCCGCCCAGCAGGACCTGGCCTCCCACGCCCGGCTCAGCGCGGGCCGGTTGCCGCGCACCACGGGCGCATCGGTGACCGCGGCGACCGAGCACGTCGAGGCCGCCGTCACCGTCGAAACCGCCCGCATGCTGCACATCCGGGTGGGCTCGGTGATCCACGTACCGGGCTCCGAGCGCGCCCCGCTCGCCGTCCGGGTCACCGGAATCGTCGTCCCACGCGCCCCCGAGGGCGCCTACTGGTCGGCACTGCCGGTGCTGCGCACCCCCTCGCTGAGCCGCGAGCCCGAGCTCTCGCCGACGGACGTCCACTGGCTCGGCGGCCTGCTACTCGCCGCCGACGCCGGCCCGGCCCTGCTGGGCACTCCCGGCCAGCCGCACCGGTACTGGAACATGGCCCCCGACGTCGCCGGCCTGCGCGGTCACGATCTCGACCGTCTGGCGTCCGCCGTGGCCGCCCTGGAGACGGGGCCTGGACTGCAGCGGATGCGGGAGGTCGTCGACGGGGACCTGGATGCCCAGACGCATCTCGACGAGGTCCTCGCCAACCATGCCCGACTACGGTCGGGGATCGACTCGTTGCTTCTCCTCGCCGCCGTCGGCACCGGCAGCCTCGCCCTGATCGTCCTGGCCATGGCCGGCGGCGTGGCAGCCGATCGTCGGCACGCGGAGCTGGCCCTGCTGCGTGCCCGCGGCGCCTCACTGTCCGGCTTGGCCCTTCGGCTGCTGGCGGAGACGGCGGTGGTGGCCGTGCCGGCCGCCGCCCTCGGACTGACCGCCGCGACTCTCGTCCTGCCCGACGCCCGCACCGCACCCGCCCTCGCCGCCGCCCTCGCCGTCACCCTGCTCGCCTGTGGCGCGCTCCCGCTGCGCGCCGTGATGGCGCACCGCACGGTACGGATGCACGACGGGCGGGAGGACCTCACCACCGCCCGGCCGTCGCGGCGCCGAACGGTGGCGGAACTGACCGTCCTGGTGATCGCGTCGGGGGCGGTCGCCGCACTGCGCCGGCAGGGGTCCGGCAGCACCGGCCTGGTGGCCGCCGCCCCACTGCTGACGGGCCTGGTCGCGGCTCTGCTGCTGGCACGCCTGCACCCCCTGCCGCTCCGTGCGCTGAGCAAGGCGACAACTCGCATGCGCGGCCTGGTGCTTCCGCTGTCGCTGGCCCAAGTGGCTCGTGCCCCCGGCTTCGCCGTGCTGCCCCTGCTCGCCCTGCTCAGCGCCCTGACCACGGCCGCGTTCGGCGGCTCGGTCCTGGCAGGGGTCACGGCGGCCCGCGACCAGGCCGCGCTCCTCCAGGTCGGCGCTGACGCCCGCATCGAGGCCACCACCGCTGAACTCCCTCGTGGCCTGCCCGACCGGGTTCGCCGACTGCCCGGCGTACGGGACATGACGGAAGCAAGCGTCACCGACGAGGCGAAGACCCCACTGGGCAGCCAGCCGGTATCGCTCGCCGGTGTGGACCCCGACGCTTACGCGCACCTGTCGCACCACACGGGACTGGGGCCCTTCGACGCGGCGAGCCTCCGGCAGACGGACGCCGCTACGGCGGGCAGCGCCGACCGGCCCCTGCCCGCGCTGGCCTCGACTCGCGTGGCCGACGAGTACGGCACCGACCCCTACTCCGTCCAGCTCCCGGACGGCACCTCCGTCACCGTCCGGATCGTCCTGGTCCGAGACCACACCCCGGCAGTACCCGGCGAGGACTTCCTGATCGTGGACCGCGCCGGCCTTCCCCGCGAAGCGGCCCGTACGACGACCCTGCTGCTGACCGGTGACGCCCTGAACGGCCGGGCGCTGCGCTCGGTGACGGAAGGCACGGCGGCGGCCGTCCAGTTGCGTGCCGAGGAACGCGCGCGGCACGTCGAATCACCGCTGCAGTCCGGTGCGGAACGACTGTACGGTGCCGCGGTCGCCGCGGGCGCCGGGTACGCGGTCCTCACGCTCGTGCTGACCGTGCTGCGCACCGCGCCCGAACGCGGCGCCCTGCTCGCCCGGTTGCGCACGATGGGCATGACCCGGGCCCAGGGCCGCCGACTTCTGATCCTCACGGCCCTCCCACAGGCGATCCTCGCCGCGGCCGGCGGCATGCTGACCGGCTGGGCCGGCATTCACCTGCTGTCGCCCGGCATCGACCTCACGACCATCGCCCTGGCCTCCCCGTCCGCGCTCGAGGGGGCCGTACTGCGCACCGATCCGCTCTCGCTCGCCGTTCCGGCGCTCACCGTGCTGCTCCTGGCCATCGGTGTGCCCGCCGGCCAGGCCTGGTGGACCAGCCGACGGGGCTCGGTGCGCGAACTGAGGCTGGGGGACAACTAGACCGTGAGCAGAGCCTCCAGACCAAGTTCCCCCCGCCACCGGCCCGTGCCCCTCCGACCGCCCAGGAGCAGCCGATGACCAGCACCCCGACCTTCCACGAGCTCGCCGACCGTGCCCTCGCCGCGCGCAACGCCGCCGCCTACGGTCACGACGCCCTGATCACCTGCGACCGGCTGGTACGGATCTTCTCCGCCGACGGCGTGGAGGTCCAGGCACTGCAAGGCCTCGATCTCCTCGTCCGCAAGGGAGAGCTCATGGCCCTGGTCGGCGCCTCCGGCAGCGGCAAGTCCACCCTCATGAACATCCTGGCCGGACTGGACAGACCCACCGCCGGCGCGACCCGTGTCGCCGACCACGACCTGGTCACGATGTCCGCCAAGGAACGACTCGCCTACCGTCGCAAGACCGTCGGCTTCGTCCGGCAGCAGACCTCCCACAATCTCCTGCCCTATCTCACCGCCGCGCAGAACGTCGCCCTGCCCCTGCAGTTGGCTCGCGCCCGAGGCCGGCGCCGAGCCTGGGCCGACCGCGTCATGGAACTCCTCGACCTGCTGGACGTAGCCGAATGCCGCGACCGTCGACCGCACCAGATGTCCGGCGGCCAGCAGCAGCGCGTCGCCCTCGCCGTCGCCCTCGCCAACGACCCCGCGGTCCTGCTCGCCGATGAGCCCACCGGCGAACTCGACTCCCACACCGCCGAACAGGTCTTCGCCGCCTTCCGCACCGCCAACGAGGAGTTGGGGACCACCATCGTGATCGTCACGCACGATCAGTCCGTCGCCGGAGAGGTCCGCCGTACGGTCGCCATCCGGGACGGCCGCACGGCGACGGAAGTCCTGCGCCACAGCGAAGTCGACTCCGCCACCGGCCAGGAGAACCTGGTCGCCCGCGAATACGCCATGCTCGACCGGGCCGGCCGCCTCCAACTCCCCGCCGAGTACACCCGGGCGCTGGGGATGCGCGACCGCGTCGCTCTGGAACTGGAGCCCGACCACATCGCCGTCCGCCCGGACGACGCTCGCAACGACCGTCACGGGGACGACGGACCCCAAGGCGAGGACCGATCCCAGGGCGAGGGCTGAACTCAGGACGTGGACTGACCCCAGGACGGGGACTGATCTCAGGACTCGGTGATCTCGGTGATCTCGCCGTCCTTCAGCTCCAGCACACGATCGGCTAGGTCGAGAAGTGTCGTGTCATGGGTGGCCACGAGCGCCGTGATCCGCTCGCTGCGGACGACCGCGCGCAGCAGCTCCATCACGGAGTGCCCGGTCTCCGCGTCCAACTGGCCGGTCGGCTCGTCGGCGATGAGAATCGACGGACTGTTGGCCAGAGCGCGGGCGATGGCGACCCGCTGGCGCTGCCCGCCCGACAACTCACCCGGGCGCTGTGCGGCATGGTCCGCGAGCCCCACGAGGGACAGCAGCAGTTCGACGCGCTCCTGCCGCTCGCGCGGGTCCGCCCTGCGCAACCGCAGTGGCACGCCCACGTTCTCGGCAGCCGTGAGGATCGGGATGAGCCCGAACGACTGGAAGACGAAGCCGATTTGCTCCCGGCGCAGCGCGAGGAGGGCGTCCTCACTCTGGTCCCGAAGGTGCAGTCCGTCAATGGTGACACGGCCGCTGTCCGGTTCGTCCAGACCACCCACGATGTTGAGCAAAGTGGTCTTGCCCGAGCCCGAACGTCCCTTGACAGCGACGAGTTCCCCCCGAGGGACCTCGAAGGACACACCACGCAGGGCATGAACGGCGCCGGCGCCTCGACCGTAGGACTTGTGCACATCCGCCACCTGCAGCATCGCTGCGGTCACCGTCTGACCCATCACGCCCCCGTATGCTTCGCTGTTTCCGCAGCGCGCCAGTATCTCACCTGGCGGACCGCTCTGCCTGCTACTGCCAGACGTACCAACGGCAGTGGTACATCCGCGCGTCGTCCCAAAACCGTCTGCTCGTTGTCCGGCGCCGAGTGCCACACAGTGGATGCCGTGCCGCACCGATGGTCCGGTGAGGCGGCGACGTAGCCGCGTACCTGCAGATGAACTCCGCCGACCGAGAGAGTGGACATGTCCATCGAACCGCCTGAGTCAACAGTCGCTCCACCGGAGGGATCTCCCGAGGGATCTCCCGAGAGATCTCCCGAGGGGTCTGCCAAGGGATCTGCCGAGGCATCTTCGTCCGACCCGTCCCGGCGTACGTTCATCGCGACCACCACTGCCGTCGGCGGTGCGGTCGTCGCCGGCGGCCTGATAGCGGGACCGTCCGTGTTCGGCGCCGGGCCCGCGGACGCCGCCCAGGCATCGCCGAGCAGCCGGGTCACCCTGACAATCAACGGCGAGCGCCGCACGATCACGGTCGACAACCGCACCTCGCTGCTGGACCTGCTGCGCGAGCACCTCGGGCTGACCGGCTCGAAGAAGGGCTGCAACGCCGGTGCGTGCGGCGCCTGCACCGTCCTGGTCGACGGCCGCCGGGTCAACTCCTGTCTGACGCTGGCGGTGCGGCTGGACGGCGCGGAGGTCACCACCATCGAGGGCCTGGCCAAGGGCGAACGGCTGCACCCGCTGCAGCAGGCGTTCATCGACCACGACGCCTTCCAGTGCGGCTACTGCACCTCCGGCCAGATCATGTCCGGCGTCGGCTGCATCGACGAGGGGCACACCGGCTCACCGGAGGAGATCCGGGAGTTCATGAGCGGCAACATCTGCCGCTGCGGCGCCTACGTGAACATCGTGCGAGCGGTCGAGCAAGCCGCGCACGGGAAATGAGACACGCTCCCCATGCATCCCTTCTCCTACACCAGGGCCGCCAACACCCGGCAAGCCCTCGACGCGGGCCGCGCCGGCGGCCGTTACATCGCCGGCGGCACCACACTCGTCGACCTGATGCGCGAGACCGTCGAACGCCCCCGCACGATCGTCGACATCAGCGCCCTGCCCCTGCGCGAGATCATGGTCACCCGGCGCGGAGGCCTGCGCATCGGCGCGCTGGTCCGGATGTCCGAGGCCGCCGCCCACCGGGGCGTGCGCGCCCTCTACCCCGTCATCTCGCAGGCGCTGGAGCTGAGCGCGTCGGCGCAGCTGCGCAACATGGCGACCATCGGCGGCAACATCATGCAGCGCACCCGCTGCACGTACTTCCGCGACGTGACCGCCGCCTGCAACAAGCGTGAGCCGGGCTCGGGTTGCGCGGCCCTGCACGGCGTCAACCGCACCCACGCGATCCTCGGCACCTCCGACGACTGCGTGGCCACCCACCCCTCCGACGCCGCCGTGGCGTTCACGGCCCTGGAGGCGACCGTGCACCTGCTGGGGCCGGACGGCGAGCGCACCGTGCCCTTCGCCGACTTCCTGCTCAGGCCGGGCAGCACACCGAACCGCGAACAGGCCTTGCGCAAGGGTGAGTTGATCACCTCCGTCGAGATTCCGGCCCTTCCTCGTCCGCTGCAGTCGGGCTATCTGAAGGTGCGCGACCGGCAGTCCTACGAGTTCGCGCTCACCTCGGCGGCCGTGGCACTGCACATCCGCGGCGGGGTGATCCACGAGGCCAAGGTCGCCGCCGGGGGAGTGGGCACCGTGCCCTGGAAGCTGCCCGCCGTCGAGCGGGAGCTCATCGGGCAGCGGCCGTCGAACGTCCTGTGGACCAAGGCCGCCGAGCGGGCGGCGGACGGGGCGCGGCCCCTCCGACACAACCGTTTCAAGGTCGAGTTGCTCAACGGACCGTCGAGCGCCAACTGCGCGTCGTAGGAGGTGGCAAGTGAGCCCGCAGCCGCAGGCAGCCGTCGGAGCGCCGCTGTCCCGGGTGGACGGGCGGCTGAAGGTGACCGGCCAGGCCAAGTACGCCGCCGACCACGACATCGACGGCGTCGTGCACGCCGTCGTCGTCGACAGCAGCATCGCCCGTGGCCGTATCACCGGCATCGACACGCGTGACGCGGAAGCCCAGCGTGGAGTCCTGGGCGTCATCAGCCACCTCGACAAGCCCAGGCTGACCTACCGCCAGAACCAGGTCAGCAACGCCTTCCCGGGTGAGCGGCTGCACGTCTTCCAGGACGACACCGTCCGGTTCTTCGGCCAGCCGGTCGCCGTCGTGGTGGCCACCACGCTGGAGGCCGCGGAGCACGCCGCGAGCCTGGTGAAGGTCTCCTACGACGCCGAAGAGTCGGCGACCGACCTGACCCGCGGCCCGGCCCAGGACGGGCCCCCGCCCTTCGCGCGGCCGTATGCGCGGGGGAACGCCGAGGAAGCGCTGGGTTCGGCGGATGTCCGGCTTGATCTGGCCTACCGGCTCTCCCGCAACCACCACAATCCGATGGAGACGCACGCCACCATCGCCCGCTGGGACGGCGACAAGCTCACCGTGTGGGACAAGACCCAGTGGGTGATCGGCACACAGAACGAGCTCGCTGCCGTGTTCGGCATCCCGCTGGAGAACGTGCGTGTCCTGTCGCCGTTCATCGGCGGCGCGTTCGGCAGCGCGCTGCGGGCCTGGCCGCACGTCACCATCGCGGCACTCGCCGCCCGCGAGATCGGCCGCCCGGTGAAACTCGCCCTGACCCGCAGGCAGATGTACTTCACGGTGGGCTACCGGCCCGCGTACGAGTACAAGCTGCGCCTGGGCAGCACCCGGCGCGGACGGCTGACCGCGATGACCCACGACTTCAAGTACGAGACCTCCCGCTACGAACAGTTCTGGGAGGCCAACCTGGCGCTCGGGCAGATGCTCTACGCCGTGCCCAACGTCAGCCAGAACCCCCAGATCGTGCCGCTCGATGTCAGCACCCCGCTGTGGATGCGCGGCCCCGGCTACGGCAGCTCCGCCTTCGTCATCGAGACGGCGATGGACGAACTCGCCTACAAGCTCGGCATCGACCCGATCGAGCTGCGGCTGCGCAACGAACCCGGTGAGGACCCGTCGACCCAGCAGCCCTTCTCCACGCGGCGGTTGCGCGAGTGCTTCCGGGTCGGCGCCCGCGCCTTCGGCTGGCGCCGGCGCGACCCCAGGCCCCGCTCCACCCGTGACGGCGACTGGCTGATCGGCACCGGCGTGGCCACCGGCTGCTACGACGTCTTCCGCGGACAGGCCCAGGCGCACGCCCGGCTCGACGCGGACGGCACCGCGGTGGTCCAGTCCGCGACCCACGACACGGGCACGGGCACGTACACCTCCATGACCCAGGTCGCCGCCGACGCCCTCGGCCTGACGGTACGCAACGTCACCTTCCGGCTGGGCGACTCCGCCATGCCGCCGGCCCCGGCCCAGGGCGCCTCGCAGACCATGCTCAGTGTGGGGTCCGCCGTCCAGGACACCTGCGACATGCTGCGTGAGCAGGCCATCAAGCTCGCGGTCGAGGACGAGCGCTCACCGCTGCACGGCGTCGACCCCGACGACGTCGTGGTCCGCGGCGGGCGGCTGCATGTGAAGGGCGACCCCGCGCGCGGTGAGACCTACCGGCAGCTCCTGGCCCGCAACAACCGCACCTATCTGGAGGCGCGCGGGTCGTACACGCCGGAGGAGGAGAGCCGGTTCTCGATGTACGGCTACGCCGCGATGTTCGCCGAAGTCGCGGTCGATGCCCGGCTCGGTCTGGTCCGGGTGCGGCGGATGCTGGGCGTGTACGACGCGGGGCGCATCATCAGCCCCAAGCTGGCCGAGAGCCAGGCCGTCGGCGGCATGGTGGGCGGCATCGGCGCGGCCCTCCTTGAACACACGGTCACCGACCACCGCGACGGCCGGATCGTCAACGCCAACCTCGCCGACTACCTCGTCCCCGTCAACGCCGACATCCCCGACCTCAAGGCCGTCTACCTCGACGGGGAGGACTACAAGGCCGCCCCCATCGGCGTGAAGAGCCTCGGCGAGCTCGTGCAGATCGGCGTGGCACCCGCCATCGCCAACGCCGTCTTCCACGCCACCGGACGCCGCGTCCGCGAACTGCCCATCACCGCCGAAGCCCTGCTCTGAACCCCGGACGGCCGGGCCTCCTTCCCCCGGCGGGCCCGCAGCCGATCCGGTCGGCCCGCCGCCGCGCCTCGATCCCCCATTTGCCGGCGCGGCGGCGGGCTCCCCACCTCCCGCCCTCTTGGAGAGCCACTCATGCTGAACATCGCGGACACGCTGTACCGCTGGTGCCGCGAGGCCCGCCCCTTCGCCCTCGCCACCGTCATCCAGGTCAGCGGCAGCGCACCCCTGCCGCCCGGCACCGCACTGGCCGTGGACACCGACGGCAACGTGGCCGGCAGCATCTCCGGGGGGTGCGTGGAAGGCGCCGTCTACGAGCTGTGCACGCAGGTCCTGGAGTCCGGCGAACCCCCGATACGGGCCTCGTTCGGCTACTCCGACGATGACGCCTTCGCCGTGGGCCTGACCTGCGGCGGCGAGATCGAGGTCCTCGTCCAGCGGATCGACCCCGCCGACCAGCCCCACCTCACCACCGCCCTGGAAGAGGTACTGGCCGGTGTGCCCATCTCCGTGGCGCAGGTGATCGACGGGCCGCGGCGTCTTCTCGGCCGCACCCTGTCCGTCTTCGGGGGCGGCAGCGCGTACGACGGGACATTGGGTAGCCAGCGGATGGACCGTACGGTGGCCACGCAGGTGTGCGCGCTGCTGCGGGCTGGCCGGACCGGCCGCGTCGAGGTCGGCGGCGACGCCGACACCTGCCCTCAGAAGCTGATGCTCCTGGTCCACACCCAGGCGCCGCCGCCCCGCATGCTGATCTTCGGCGCCGTCGACTTCGCCGCCGCCCTCGGCCAGGCCGGACGCTTCCTCGGCTACCACGTCACCGTCTGCGATGCCCGCCCCGTCTTCGCCACCCGTGAGCGCTTCCCGTACGCCGACGAGGTCGTCGTCGACTGGCCCCACCGCTACCTGGAGCACGCCGAGGTCGACGCCCGCACCGCGATCTGCGTCCTCACCCACGACGCCAAGTTCGACATCCCCCTGCTCCGCACGGCCCTCAAACTCCCCGTCGCCTACATCGGCGCGATGGGCTCCCGCCGCACCCACGAAGACCGTCTGGAACGTCTGCGCAAGACCGGCGTGTCCGAGGAGCACCTCGCGCTGCTGCACTCACCCATCGGGCTCGACCTCGGCGCCCACACCCCGGAGGAGACGGCGATCTCCATCACCGCCGAGATCATCGCCCACACCCACAACGGCACCGGCCTGCCCCTGTCCCGCGTCCCCGGTCCGATCCACGGTTCCGTCCCCGTGGCCCAGGTGTCGTCGCCGGCCGAGCTCCTGGCCGTATGAGGCCGCACGTGGGCGGAGCCGCTCGCGTCTCAGCGCAGCGGCTCCATCTCCCAACTGGCCAGCATCCGCAGGGCTTCCTCCGAGCGGGAGCCGGGCTCGGCGTGGTAGGTGACCAGCCGCATGGGGGCGCCCCCGTGAAGTGCCATGGGTTCGTGGACGAGGTCGAACTCTCCCACCAGCGGGTGCCGCATCCGCACGGTCTCGCCGACGGTCCCGCAGCTCACCTCGTGCCGTGCCCACAGTTGCCGGAACTCCTCGCTCTGCTGCGACAACTCCTGGATCAGCGAAGAGAAGTGCGGGTCCCCGGGGCTCTTGCCGGCGTTCATGCGCAACGCTCTCGCGACTCTCAGAGCGGTGCTGCCCGGATCGGCGAACCTCTCGCGAGCCTCGGACGAGAGGAAGGCCAGCCGGGCCGCGTTGCGCTCCTCGGGCGGCAGCAGGCCCCAGTCCCCGAAGACGGCCGCGGCGAGCCGGTTCCACCCCAGGATGTCCAGCCGCCGGTCGACGACGTAGGCGGGCACCCCGAGCGCGTCGAGCAGGTGCCGCACGCTGGGCCGCAGACGCTGCTGCGGGGGCGGAGCCTGCGCCGCGCTCTGCCGCTCGGGCTGGGCCAGCCGGACCAGATGCTCCCGCTCCTCGTCATTCAAGTGCAGTGCGCGGGCGATGGCGTCCAATACCTCCGCCGACATGGTCTCGCCGTAGCCCTGCTCCAGGCGCGCGTAATACGCGTACGACACCCCGGCCAACTGCGCCAGCTCCTCGCGCCGCAGTCCGGGGACCCGCCGCCGGCCGTACGAGGGCAGGCCCACGTCCTCGGGCCTGAGCCGGGCCCTGCGTGAGCGCAGGAACTCCTTCAACTCGGTACGCCGGTCGAGTCCGGACGTCGCATGTGAAGACATCTCTGCCCTCCGGTTGTCCTAGGTGCCTCGCGCGTGCGGTGCAGCGTACAGAATTGACTCAATGAATCATCTTGATACTCAGTATCTGGACACTACTCTGTGTCCTCGCCCTTTGATACTCGGTATCAAAGTGAGTCCTTGCTGTACCCTCCGGGTATGTCTGAAAGCGCCCGTGCCGCCAACCAAGCCGCACGCAAGCGGCCCGGCCTGCGCGAGCGCGTGCGGGCGACCGTTCAGGCGGAAGTGGTGGAGGTGGCGCACCGGCTCTTCACCGAGCAGGGGTTCGACCGGACCACCGTCGACCAGATCGCCGCCGAGGTGGGCCTGTCGCGCGCCAGCCTCTTCAGGTACTTCGGCACCAAGGAAGACATCGTCCTGGGACGCCTGGAGGAGACCGGCCACCAGATCGCGGCGGAGCTCGCCGCCCGCCCCGACGACGAGCAGCCCTGGGACGCGCTGCGCCGGGCCTTCGACGCCCTCACGCGGATCAACGAGGCGGCGCCGCCCGAGCAGGTACTCAGCTACCTGCGCATGCTCCAGGAGACCCCGTCACTGCGCGCGCGGCACCACGAGAAGCAACTGGGCTGGCAGAAGCTGCTGGTACCGGAGGTCGCCCGGCGGCTGGGGGCCGACCCCGACCGGCCCGAGGACACGAGGCCGAGCGCACTGGCCGCCGCCGCGCTCGCCTGCCTGGACGCGGCCTCCACGGCATGGGTCGCTTGTGAAGGCACCGTCCCGCTGGCCGTGCTGCTCGACCGGGCGATGGGGGCGTTGGCGAAGTAACCCGCCGGGCGGCGGCCGCGGCCGCCGCCCGCCGCGCGCTTCGCTTCCATGTACGGCGTCGCTCGCCTCAAGAACAGCCGAGGAGTTGAGCGGCGGTACGCTGTATACAGGATGGTGTGCGATGAAAGCGGGGAGATGCATGGCTCGGGCAACCGGTAAGAGCGAAGCGGTCTACGAGCGGCTCAAGGGCGACATCGAGTCGTTGCGGCTGCGGCCGGGAGCCAAGCTGAGCGAGGTCCAAGTGGGGGAGGAGCTCGGCGCCTCGCGCACGCCGGTGCGGGAGGCCATCCGCCGTCTCGCGAGGGACGGGCTCGTCGACTTCGTGCCGGGTGAGGTGGCCCGGGTGGCCCCGATCTCGCTCGGCGGAGTACGCGCCCTGTTCGAGTTCCGGATGCTGTTGGAGCCCCGGGCTGCCGCGTCGGTCGCGACAGCGGGTGCCGCCGACGAACGCGTACTCGTGCCGTTCCGTGACCTGCTCAAGCGGCTGGAGGAGTTCGACGAATCCTTCGGCGCGCTGGACGCCGGTGCGCAGGTCCGGTCGTACACGAAGTTCTACGACGTGACCGAGAGCTTCGACCAGGCCGTCATCGCCGCGTGCCGGAACCCCTATCTCGCCCGCACGATCCGCGACCTGCGCGGCCAGACCGTACGGCTGCGGCACCTCTCGCACAGCGGGCCACGTCGCATGCTGAACTCGCTGGAGGAGCACCGCGCGATGCTGAAGGCGATCACCCGCGGGGATGCCCAGGCGGCGGAGGCGGCCTGCCGGCACCACCTGGCGCAGACGCTCCAGGCGCTCATCGACAACCTGACCAGCCAGGACCTGACGTTCGGGAGGGACGTCCAGGTGGACATCACGGGCTGACTCTCGCCGCGAGGGATGTGTGTGGGGTTGCGCTTCCGCCTTCCCTGCTATGGATTTCCAAGTGCAGGGCTGTATACATTGCTGGATACCCTCTGGATACATCCTGACAACCTGACCTGCTTGATGCGAGGGGTCCTCTCATGCCGCACACCGTCGGCGCCGCCGACCTGCTTCGGTTCGCCGCCGCCACCACCGAGGCGTACGGCGTTCCCCCCGCAGACGCCCAACTGCTCGCGGACACCCTGGTGACCGCGGAGCTGTGGGGCCATCCGTCGCACGGGATGCTGCGTCTGCCCTGGTACCTCGGCCGTCTCGCGAGCGGCGCGACGGCCGCGGTCGCCGCGCCCGAGACTGTCGGTGACAGCGGAGCCGTTCTCGTCGTCGACGGCCGCGACGGTCTCGGTCAGATCCTCACCGACCGCGCGGTGACCTGGGGCGTGGAGCGTGCCCGTCGGCACGGCGTCAGCGCGGTCGCCGTCCGCAACTCAGGTCACTTCGGGACGGCCGCCTACTTCACCCGCAAGGCCGCCGAGCAGGGCTGCGTGGCACTGCTGGCCACCAACGCCAGCCCGGCCATGGCACCTTGGGGCGGCAAGGAGAAGACGATCGGCACCAATCCGTGGTCGATCGCCGCCCCGGGCGGCCGCCACGGCACGGTCGTGATGGACATCGCCAACACCGCCGCGGCGCGCGGCAAGATCTACCACGCCAAGGAGCGCGGCGAGCCGATCCCCGAGGGCTGGGCGGCCGACGCGGACGGTGTGCCGACCACCGATCCGCGGCGCGCCATCGAGGGACTGATCCTGCCGATGGCCGGACACAAGGGGTACGCCATCTCCTTCATGTTCGACGTGCTGGCGGGCGTGCTGACCGGCAGCGCCTTCGGCTCGTCCGTGGTCGGCCCCTACCGGCCCACCGGCCGCAGCGGCGTCGGTCACCTGCTGATCTGCGTCGACATCCGCTCCATGGCCGACCCGGCGGAGTTCGAGGAGCGGATGGAGGCCCTCATCGAGGAGACCAAGTCCACCCCCACCGCCCCGGGCACGGCCGAGATCCTCGTCCCCGGCGAGCCGGAGATCCGCACCGCCGAGCGCCTGCGCACCGAGGGCATCACGCTCGTCGACGACACCTGGGCCGCGCTCGTCCGCGTCGCCGCCGAAACCGCCGTACCCCTTCCTGTCCCGGTCCCCAAGTCCCAGGAGCTGCCCGCATGATCGCCCTGACCGTCTCCCTCCGGGTCGTCCCGGGCTGTCGCGACGACTTCCTCAAGGCCATCGGGGAGAACGCCGAGCGCACCTTCGGCGACGAGCCCGGCTGCCGTTACTTCGACGTCGTGTGCGACCTGGCCGACGACCACCACTTCGTCTTCCACGAGATCTACGACGACGAAGCCGCCGTTGAGGCACACCGCGCCGCGCCTCACTTCAAGGTCTGGCGCGAGGCCGCGGCCAAGTACGTCGTGCCCGGCAGCCAGGTCAACACGCTCTCCCGCCGCCTGTTCCACCACTCCTGAACTCCCCATAGGAGACGCTTCATGTGTACCGACCGCCCCGCCGAGCCGAATCTGCTCATCCACCCCGACGAGGTCGAACGCTTCGACCGCGGCGGCGGTGTGGCCACCATCCCCTACGTCGGCAAGTGGAACTCGCGGACGGCCGTCGTCACCACCGGCCAGACGGTCTTCCAGCCCGGCACCGGACTGCCTCTGCACAGCCACAACGTCGAGGAGTCGGTCCTGATCCTGGAGGGCGAGGCGACCGCGGAGATCGACGGCGAGTTCTTCGACCTGGAGGTCGGTCAGGCCACCTGGGTCCCGGCCGGAACCCCGCACCGGTTCTTCAACCGGGGCCAGGGCGTCATGCGGATCTACTGGGTCTACGGCGGCAGGGACGTCACCCGCACCATCACCGCCACCGGTGAGACCTTCGAGCACCTCTCCGCGAGCGACAAGGGAGGGGCGCCCACCTCATGAGCAGCACCATCCAGACCGTCGATCCCGCCACGGGCGTACCGATAGCGACGTACGAGGCCTGGGACCCGGATCGTGTCGAGACCGCCGTGGCGCGGGCCCACGCCGCGAGCCGCGCCTGGTCCCTGGTGCCGGTCGCCGAACGTGCCGCGCGCGCCGCCCGTCTCGCCCGCGCCCTGCGCGAGCACCGGGGCCCGCTCGCCTCCCTTGTCGTCGCCGAGATGGGCAAGCCGGTGCGGGAGGCCGAGGGCGAGGTCGAGAAGTCCGCGGTCACGGCTGAGTACTACGCCCGGCAGGGGCCCGCGATCCTCGCCGACGAGCGGGTCGAGGTCGACGGGGCGCAGGCCTGGGTGGCCTACGAGCCGGTCGGACTCGTCCTGGCGGTCATGCCGTGGGACTTCCCCGTCTGGCAGGTCATGCGCTTCGCGATCCCCGCACTGGTGGCAGGGAACGGTGTGCTGCTGAAGCACGCTCCCAACGTCACCGGCAGCGCGCTCGCCCTCCAGGACCTCTTCGTCGCAGCCGGTTTCCCCGAACACCTCGTGACCGCTCTCGTGCTCGCCGACATCGACGTACCAGCCGCGCGACAGCCTCGCTCATCGAGGACGACCGTGTCGCCGCCGTCACCCTCACCGGCAGCAACCGGGCCGGCGCGGCGGTCGGCGCGGCGGCGGGGCGGGCGGCGAAGAAGTCCGTTCTGGAGCTGGGAGGTTCGGACGCCTTCGTGGTCCTCGACGACGCCGATGTGGAGGCCGCCGCGGCGGCCGCGGTGAAGGCGCGCTTCACCAATTCCGGGCAGAGCTGCGTGTGCGCGAAGCGGTTCATCGTCACGGCCGCCGTGGCGGCGGAGCTCACCGCCGCGTTCGTGGCCGGGGTGGAAGCCCTTCGCGTCGGTGATCCGCGCGATCGGGACACTCAGGTCGGACCGCTCGCCCGCGACGACCTGCGAGCGGCGATCCAGCGGCAGGTCGAGGAGTCCGTCGCCGCCGGGGCCCGCCTCCTCACCGGGGGCAACCCCCTGCCCGGCGAGGGCTGCTTCTACCAGCCGACCGTCCTGGCCGACACCGGCCCCGGCATGCCCGCCTTCGACGAGGAGACCTTCGGGCCGCTCGCCGCCCTCGCCGTCGCCCGGGACGACGAGGACGCCGTACGACTCGCCAACGCCTCGTCGTACGGGCTCGGTCTGAGCATCTGGACGGCCGACCCGGGGCGCGGCGTGGCGCTGGCCCGCCGTGTCACCAGCGGGGCGGCCTTCGTCAACGCCGTCGTCGCCTCCGACCCGCGCCTGCCCTTCGGCGGCACCAAGCGCAGCGGATACGGCCGCGAACTGGCCGCCGCCGGCATCCGCGAGTTCACCAACACGCGCAGCTATTGGGTCACCGCCCGACCCGACAGCGCCCGCACCGGAGCCCTCCGGGACCTGTCCTCAGCCGGCGCCGAGCAGCGCCAGTAGTTCGGGGGTGTAGAGCTCGGAGACCGGGCTGAGGCCGGCCACCGTGTTGAAGTACCGGCGTACATGGTCCGGGTTGGAGGACACCGCCTTCAGGAGCATGCGGCGCTTGTCCCGTGCCGAGGCCTCCGCCACCAGCAGGGTCGCCTGGTAGTTCTCCATGAACATCTGGTCGCGTCCCTCGGCGAACCGCTTCAGCGCCAGGTCGAGGCCCGGCTCCGAACCCAGTGTGTCGCCCACGCGGTCGACCAGGAGCTGGGCCTGGGCGAAGGCGTCGCCGATGCCGCGCGCGGTGAGCGAGTCCTTGTGGTGGCCGACGTCACCGATCAGCGCCCAGCCGGGACCGCACGGCTGACGGAAGAAGTTCTGCTGGTCGCCCGTGCCGTAGAGGGGATCCAGTTGTTCGGCGCCGTCCAGCTTGGCGTACAGCTCGGGCGCGTTGTCGCGGATGTTCTCCAGATACGCCTCCTGGGCGCGGACCTTCACCTCGGCGAACCGCTGCTGCGGGTGGTAGGCGGAGACCAGCACCGCATCGTTCGTGGGGACCGCGGAGACCCATCCGCTGGGGCCCTCGTACAGCTCGAAGTGGGTCTTCGGGCCCTTCCAGAACGTGTAGTAGGCGCAGGTCAGCCGCGGGTGCTCGGTCGTCTTCGGGGCGCCCACCAGGCCCGCCACGGTGGAGCGCATTCCGTCGGCGCCCACCACCAGCCTTGCCCGCTCCACGATCGGCGGTCCGCCGCCCGTCGACAGGCTGACCCCGCGCACCCTGCCGCCCTCCTCGACGGGGCCGACCACCCCGCAGTTGTCGCGGAACTCCACACCCGCGGCGACCGCGGCCTCCACCAGGATCGGGTCGGGCACATGGCGGCGCGGCGCGTACGCCGCGGTGATTCCGTCCACCGGGTCGGCGCACCCCTGCCAGCGCCAGCGTGGTCTTGCCCGCTCCTGATTCGCCTACGACGGCGACCCGTTCGCCGGGCCCCGCCTGCAGTGACACCCCGTCGAGGACACGACGGCCCGCCGCGTCCTCGACCGTGAGGTTCTCGACGCGGATCACCGGTCCAGCCTCGCGGCGAGCCGGTCCATCCCGAGGTTGGTCGCGACCGCGAGGACTCCGAGGCACACGGCGGGGACCACGACGGCCCACGGGGCGAGGGCGATGCCCTCGATGTTCTCGCTGATCATGGCACCCCAGTTCGGTTCGTCCTCGCCGAAGCCCAGGAAGCCCGCGGCGGAGGTGAGAGCGACGGCGATGGCGAGTGCTGTAGGCGACGTCCGCCGCGCGGACCTTCTTGCCGTCGTGGAAGAGCACGCCCTCACGGAGCTGGACCGTCCAGCGGGTTCCGTCCGCGTTGGGCTCGACGGACTCGGCGAGCTTCAGCTTGTACTCGCCGTCCTCCAGCGTCACAAGGGAGTCGAAGACATGCGCGGCGACGATGGAACTCGCGCCGGCGCTCACCGTACGCGGGTCGAGGCCCGTGGTGTTGGTGGCGTCGGCGGCGGCGACTCGCAAGGTGTCGGCCGCCGCCTTGCCGGCGCCCTTCTCCTCGGGGGAGGACGAGGAGGAGCAGGCCGAGAGCTGATCACCCTCACGGCGATGGCCAGCAGCGCTCTGGCCTTGAGCGAACTCCGGAAGGGCGACCCAACACCTTGCGTCATGACGGTTCAATCCTCACATGGGCGCCGCCGGCCGACCGGCCACGGGATGCAGACCGTGGAACTCTCTCCCCTGCGCATGGCCACCGTCTGCGCAAAGGTGCGCACCGGAAGCGTGCCCGAGCGGCCCCGGATCAGTATCCGTAGATCATCTTGTAGGCGACCTCCGGGAGGAACTGTCCGGCCGAGGAGCCGGTTCCCACGCCGCAGTTGCCGTCGGACTCGCCCGGGACCTTGATCCACAAGAGCATCTCGGCGCCTCCGCCCAGCTGGGTGGGGGTGCCGATCCGGCGGCCCGAAGGGTTGCACCACTGGCCGTTGGAGCCGTTGCCGTTGCGGCTGGTGTCCACGACGAACGGCTTGGTGTAGCCGTACCGGGCGCCGAGTTCCCTGTTGACGGCGGCGCCGTACGCGGTGTTCTCGGCCGTGGTCAGGTAGTTGGAGACGTTGAGCGAGAAGCCGTGGGCCTGCCGGAGGCCCGCTTCGTGAAGGCGCTGGGCCATGGTCGCCGCGCTCGCCCAGGCCGGATTGCCGGCGTCGAGGTAGACCCAGGTGTTGGGGGCCTGACGGTTGAACTCGGCGAGCGCCCCGGTGAGCATGCTCTCGCGTTCGTCGATCTGGGCCTGGTTCATGCAGCCGTAGTCCCCGAGGGAGTCCGGTTCGAGGACGACGACGGCCGGGCGGGCGGCGATACCGCCCGCGAACTGGGCGATCCAGTTCGCGTAGGCGGACGGCGAAGACGCTCCGCCCGCGGAGTGCCCGCCGCAGTAGTCGCGGTTGTAGATGTTGTAGGCGACGAGGACGGGCAGCTTGTCCCGGGCGTCCGCGGCGCCCACGTACGCACCGGTGGCGGTGCCGATGGTGCCGCTCCAGGAGCCGAACCAGCGGGCCGTCGGAGTATTGGCGATGGAGGCGTTGATCGCGGACGCCCGGCCGTCACCGGGGTTCGCGGCGACCCACCGCTTCGCGCTGGAGTCGGGGTCCGCGTAGAACCCGTTGGTCATGGTCGTCGGGTCGGCCGCGTGGGCGGACGGCGCGGCGGTGAGCGCCAGCGGCAGCGAGGAGAGCGCTGCCACCAGGGCGAGGAGTCTGCGGCGCATGGGGGTACCTCGGCTTTCTGACATCTGGGAGGGGTACGTCCGAAGGTCGGGGCCGGGCACGGGGAGCGCTCCCATCGGAAGCGCTCCCCACGGCACGGTCGATCAGCAGGTCGAGTTGGTCTGGCTCAGGAGGCCGAGCCGCCACGGATCATCGCGCCGTGACCGATGTCCCGGGTTCAGGCGACCGAGGGGAAGGAGACGTTGTTGGCCCGTGTGAACAGATTGCTCTCGGCGTTGACGGCGCTGCGCGGGGCGGCGGGGTTGCCGCTGGTGGCGGCCAGTGCGTTACGGGTGGCGGTGGGTGCGTTGCGGGTGGTCGCGGGCGTGCCGCCCAGCGTCGTCAGCACCGCGTTGTACGCAGGCTTCTTGTTGCCGCCCCGGTCGAACAGCAGCGGGTTCTCCGAGGCCCGCCAGGAGTCGCTGTCGCGGATGCCCCAGACCGTGATGCCGGTGCAGCGCGCGACGTTCATGCAAGCCCTGACCGTGTTCGCGTACGCGTTCGGCGACGCCTGGGCGATGTCCAGTTCGGTGATCTGGACGTCCACGCCGAGCGCGGCGAAGTTCGACAGTGTGGTCTGGAAGCTGGCGGGCGGGCCGCCGGTGCCGAAGTGGGCCTGGAGGCCGACGCAGTCGATGGGCACGCCGCGCGCCTTGAAGTCGCGGACCATGCGGTGGACGCCCTGGGTCTTCGCGGCGTTCCAGTCCTCGATGTTGTAGTCGTTGTAGCAGAGCTTGGCGCCCGGGTCGGCCGACCGCGCGGTGCGGAACGCCTGCTCGATGAAGCCGTCGCCCAGCAGGTTCTGGAACACCGAGGGGCGGTGCTGGCCGCTGCCGCCGTCGGCGAAGGCCTCGTTGACCACGTCCCAGGAGTGGATCCGGCCCTTGTAGCGGTTCATCACGGTGGTGATGTGGTTGTTCATCACGCCGCGCAGCGTGTTCGCGTCCCTGATGGAGCTGACCCAGCCGGGTAGTTGGGAGTGCCAGACCAGGGTGTGGCCGCGCAGGCGCTGACCGCGGGCCTGCGCGCGGCCCGCGATCTGGTCGCCGGGGCCGAAGTTGAACGAGCCGCGGGACGGTTCGGTCGTGTCCCACTTCATCTCGTTCTCGGCCGTGACCGAGTTGAACTCACGGTCCAGGATGCCGGCGTACGTGCCGTCGCCGAGCCGGCCCGCGGCCACGGCGGTTCCGAAGTACCGTCCGGACTGGGCCGCTTGGGCGCCCAGCGTGCCGGCCCGGTCCGCGTCGGGTGCGCCGGTCGCGGTCCCGGGAGTCAGCAGGGCGGCCGTGGCCAGCAGGCCCAAGACCGAGGCTCGGCGACGGCCGAGCCGTTTCAACGGGTTCATGGTGCTCCTCGGTGGGGGGAGTTGGAAGTTGACGAGTCCATGACATTTCCGAATGCGCTCTGCTCGGCTCGTGCGGAGCGGCTCTCTGGGTGCGATATCGAACAAGGATCGACTTGCCGAGCATCCTGGATGATAGGAGGCCGGTGAACCCCGTCAATACCTCTCGCATGAATCGTTGAGAGCTTCGAAACATTCGAGGCTGGATGATCCCATGTCATGGCTAGCCTGATGTCTGGAAGCTTCAGTTATGCCATCTTTTGTCTTCAGTGTCGCTGTGCTGTAAAGGGTTGTCTGGTAGCGGCTGTTGACATCTTCGATGGCCTCTTCAATACCCGTGAAGCCTTGAGTTTCCGAATGATTGACGAAACGTCACCGTCCCTGACGGCACCGACCTCGGCGTCAGACCTTCCGGATCCGGTCGGCGATCTGCGGCCTCGCCGCGAACCCGGCCGCCTTGTACGTGGCGACACCGCCGACGTTGGAGCTCGGCGTGCACACGCGCACGCTGGAGGAGCCCATCTCCCGCAGTGCGGCCGCCCCGGCGACGGTGATCGCCCGGCCGTAGCCGCGGCCGCGGTGGTCCGCGTGGACGCCCATCGGCTCGACCAGTCCTGGCTTCCCAGGGCCGGCCGACCACACCGTCACCACTGCGGCGGGGTTGCCCTGGTCGTCGTAAACACCCAGGCATCGGGCGTCTTCGTAGAACGGTGCAGCGGACATCTCGTGCCGGTACTCGCGCGTGGGCTTCGTGGTGTCGAACGCGGACCGCAGGACGTCGGCGAAGTCCTGTGCCTGCTCCAGGCCGATCGCCTTGATCGGCACGCCGGGGGCCTCCACCGCATCGGCGAGGTCGCGGAAGAGCGGCGTCCACGGCTCGTCGACACCCCAGCCCTCCTTGGTCAACAGGTCGTGCAGCAGCAGGCCCTGCGGCGCCTCGATGGACACCGCTCCCTCCGGGAGGACGCCGCGCTCGGGCAGCGAGAAGTCCTCCACGAGCCGCCGCGCCAAGTCCTCGTCCTGGAAAGCGTCGGGAGCGACCGTCATCCGCACCAGCGTCGGCGTGTCCAGCATCCCGACGGCGAGGATCCGTCCGTCCCGGCTCCAGGTCCGGACCACCGCGGCCGTCTCGGCCGTTCCGAACCGGAAGTTCCAGCCGATGTCCCCGGGATGCAACTGCATCGGCGCTTCGTCGTGCTGCCACTCCCGCAGCGCCGCACTTGCCGCGCGCACCCCGTCGGCCGTCGGCGTACCCAGCACAATCGTCATAGCCGGGATCAGACACCCCGTCTTGGTGGCGTGCAACTGATTAACTGACCAGGGGCTTCAGGGGGATGGTGGCGTCCGGTGTGGCGTCGCGGCCCGTGGCACAGCCGGGTTCGCGAGCCCCCGAACCCGCGCGGCAGGTTTGTACACACGGGACAAGTTGCGCCGTGACGTCCGAGCGTCCCCACCCCCGGCTGCACCGGGATCGCGCGTCAGCCGGCCCGCCACACATCGAGTGCGGTGAGGGCCACGTGGAGTTCGGTGCGCTGGTCGCCCGATTCGAGGTCACGGGAGAGGAGGCGCTCGATGGTGCGCAGGCGTTGGTACATGGTTTCGCGGGAGAGGCCGCCGCGGCGGGCGGCGGTGGTCTTGTTGCCGGCCGCGTCGAGGTAGTGGCGCAGGGTCGTCAGCAGGTCGGTGCCGTGTTGGGTGTCGTGGTCGATGAGGCGCCGGAGCTGCCGTTCGGTGTACTCCTGGATCCGGGGGTCCTCGCGGAGGGCGTACAGCAGACGGCGCAGGCCGACGTCGGACAGTTCGTGGAAGGAGCGGTCCGGGGGGAGGGGCTGGCCGGGCGGCGTGGCCTCGGCGACGCGGGCGGCCTCGCGGAAGGAGCGGGCGGTGTCGGTGAGGTCTGTGACCTCCGAGCCGACAGTCACCACTGCGCCCGGGGCCAGGCCCAGTACTGTGCCGGACAGGCGTTCGAGGACGGGGCGCCAGGTCTGGGAGGGGCGCAGAGCCAGCAGGATGCCGAGGCGGTCGGGGGCCAGCTCGCCGACCAGGGCCGGCACGCCCGCCGTACTGAGCTCCTGCATCAGACGGGACTCGGTCTCGGCTCCCGCCTGCCCCGCCCGCAATTCCACCAGCGCGGCGACGAAGAGGCTTCGATCGGTCGGCAGGCCCAGTGCGGTGCAGCGGGCGCGGGCGTCCTGCGCGGAGCGATGGCGCTGTTCGACGAGGTCGAGCAGGGCGTTCCGGTGCGCGGTGCGTTCCCACGGGACGGGGTGGATGAGGCGCGCGACGGTCAGTGCCATCGCGGTCCGCTCCAGCAGAGTGATGTCCTCCGGCCCGAACGCCGGTCCGTCGGTGCGCGCCGGGAGCATGGCCACACGACCCCAGCGCTCGCCCTGGTACTCGACGGGGGCGGTGAGCCAGCCCTCCGGGCCGCGCGTCGCCGTGGTGTCGCCGGGCCCGGTCGCCCTGGAGCGCTGCTCCCAGTCGGCGAGTGCCTCCTCGACGGTGAGCCCGGACGGTTCGCAGATCAGGGCCTGGTGCACCAGGTTCTCCAGGACGACCGTGCGCCCGCTCATCTCCGCCGCCGCCCGCACCACGTCCTCCGGCCCCGCGCCGCGCAGGGTCAGGGTGGTGAACGCCTCGTGGATGCGCTGCGTGCGGCGCATCGCCTCCGTCTGGTTGCCCAGCAGGAGCGCGTGCACGACCTGTGTGACCTCAAGGAAGTTGACGTCCTCGGCCAGGGTGACGAGGGGCAGGCCGCGGCGGCGGCAGGCGTCGACGAGCGCGTCCGGCGGTCGGTGGTAGCGGCGTACGAGTTCGATGACCAGGGCCGCGGCTCCGATGTCGGCGAGTTCGTCGACGTACCGGCGGACGGCGGCCGTGTCCTGCGGCAGGGGCATTCCGGTGGTGAGGACGAGTTCGCCGCCCTTGAGGAACGACGCGGGGTCGGTCAGCTCGGTGATGTGGACCCACCGGACCGGTCGGTCCAGGCCCGGTACGCCGGTGACGACCCGGGGCCGTCCGGCGGCCAGGACGGGAAGCGCGAGGACATCGGCCACGGTGAGCGGACGGGTGGGCCCCTGGTCGGCCGGATGATCGTCGGTCACGTTCTCTCCACGGGAGTCCCTGCTCGAACTCGGTCCGGAGCTCGGGGGAGTGCCCGGCCACTGTGCCAAGCGTCTCTGACCTGCGCAAGAGCGGCCCGTGAGCGATCGGCACCCGTGGTGGCCCCGATCAGGCTGACACAACGTCCGGATGTCGCGTCCCGGCCGGACAGATCGCGCGTTGGAGCACCCCTCGCCCGTGGGGATGCTCGGAAGACCGCAGCAGACCGCAGCAGACCGAACACCGAGGCCGGGAGACGAACATGACCGCACTGTCGCCGCACCTTCGCCAGGCCACGCCCGTGGTGGCGGCCCGGGGCGAGGGCGTCCACCTCTTCGACCATGACGGCCGCCGCTACCTCGACTTCACCGCCGGCATCGGCGTCACCAGCACCGGGCACTGTCACCCCAAGGTGGTCGCGGCGGCGCAGGAGCAGGTCGGCACGCTGATCCACGGCCAGTACACGACGGTCATGCACGAGCCGCTGCGCCGCCTGGTCGACAAGCTCGGCGAGGTGCTGCCGGCCGGCCTGGACAGCCTGTTCTTCACCAACTCCGGCAGCGAGGCGGTGGAGGCCGCGCTGCGGCTGGCCCGCCAGGCCACCGGTCGGCCCAACGTCATCGTCTGTCACGGCGGCTTCCACGGCCGTACGGTCGCCGCCGCCTCGATGACGACCTCCGGCACCCGCTTCCGCTCCGGCTTCTCCCCGCTGATGAGCGGTGTCGTCGTCACCCCCTTCCCGTCCGCCTACCGCTACGGCTGGGACGAGGAGACCGCGACCCGCTTCGCGCTGAAGGAGCTGGACTACACCCTCCAGACGATCTCCTCGCCCGCCGACACGGCCGCGATCATCGTCGAGCCGGTCCTGGGCGAGGGCGGCTACGTCCCCGCGAACCGCGCCTTCATGGAAGGCCTGCGCGAGCGCGCGGACCGCCACGGCATCCTCCTCATCCACGACGAGGTGCAGACCGGCGTCGGCCGCACCGGCCGCTTCTGGGGCCACGACCACTTCGGTGTCACACCCGACATCCTCGTCACCGCCAAGGGCCTGGCCAGCGGCTTCCCGCTGTCCGGCATCGCCGCCTCCGAGGAGCTGATGACCAAGGCGTGGCCCGGCTCGCAGGGCGGCACGTACGGCGCCAACGCCGTCGCCTGCGCCGCGGCCTGCGCCACCCTCGACGTCGTACGCGACGAGAAGCTCGTCGAGAACGCCGAGGCGATGGGCAAGCGGCTGCGGCAGGGCCTGGAGGCGGTGGCCGACCGGACGCCGGGCATCGGCGACGTGCGCGGCCTCGGCCTCATGCTGGCCACCGAGTTCGTCACCGAGGACGGCAGCCCCGACCCCGAGACAGCCGCCCGCGTCCAGCGCGCCGCCGTCGACGAGGGCCTGCTCCTCCTGCTGTGCGGCGCCTGGAACCAGGTCGTACGCATGATCCCGGCGCTCGTCATCGACGAGACGGCGGTGGACGAGGGCCTCCAGGCATGGGCGACCGCGGTCGAGGTCGGAACATCGGGAGCGGCACGGCGATGACGGACACCACCACGGCCCTGGAGCCGCTGGTCGCGCGGCTCGCCGAGACCGCTTCCGGCCTGCGGGTGGAGACCGGCCCGGGCTCCACCGGTCTCTACGCCTACGACGCCTCCAACTACCGGGTCCCGCCGAGGGCCGTGGTCTTTCCCCGCAGCGCCGACGACGTCGTCGCGGTGCTGCGGGCCTGCCGCGAGACAGGCATCCCGGTCACCGCGCGCGGCGGCGGCACCAGCATGGCGGGCAACGCCGTCGGACCCGGCGTGGTGCTGGACTTCTCCCGGTACATGAACCGGATCCTGGACATCGACCCGGTGACCCTCACCGCGCGCGTCGAGGCCGGAGTGATCCTGGACGCGCTGCGGTCGGCGACCGCCCTGCACGGGCTCACCTTCGGCCCTGACCCCTCCTCGCACAGCCGCTGCACCATCGGCGGCATGATCGGCAACGACGCGTGCGGCAACCGGTCCGTGCGGCACGGGCGCACCAGCGGGCACATAGAGGCGCTGGAGATCGTGACGGCCGACGGCGTGCGGGCCGTCGCCGACCGGACCGGCCTGCGGGCCGCCGACCCAGAGGACAGGGACGCCGTCCAGCGTGTCGCAGGTCTGGAAGCGGATCTGCGCCGCCTGATCGACGCCAACCTTGCGTTGCTCCGCACCGAACTGGGCCGGATACCGCGCCAGGTCTCCGGCTACCAGCTGCACCACCTGCTGCCCGAGCACGGCTTCGACATGGCCCGAGCGCTGGTGGGCACCGAGGGCTCCTGTGCGGTCGTCACCGCCGCGACGGTCCGCCTGGTGGCGACCGCACAGGCTTCCACCCTCCTCACCCTCGGCTACGACGACGTGGTCGACGCCGCCGAGGACGTCCCCGAGATCCTGCGCTGGAACCCCACCGCCGTGGAGGGCATGGACGAGGCGATCGTCGCCACCATGCGTGCCCGGCGCGGTCCGGACTCCGTCACCGGGCTGCCCGAAGGGCGGGCTTGGTTGTACGTCGAGCTCGACGGCGACGACCAGGACGCGGTCGACGCCCGTGCCACCGAACTGCTGGGCGTACTCAAGGCCCGGGGCCGGATGACCGGTGGGCGCGTCGTGCACAGCCCGGCCGAGCGCCGCTCGCTGTGGCGGGTCCGCGAGGACGGGGCAGGGCTCGCCGCCCGACTCGTCGACGGCGGGGAGTCCTGGCCCGGCTGGGAGGACGCGGCCGTCGCACCCGAGGACCTGGCCGCCTACCTGCGCGACTTCCGCAAGCTGCTGACCGCGCACAGCCTGACCGGCGTGCTGTACGGGCACTTCGGCGCGGGCTGCGTCCACGTGCGCATCGACTTCGACCTCGCCACGGACGCGGGCCGGACTGCCACCCGCCGGTTCCTCTCCGAAGCCGCCGCCCTGGTCGTCGAGCACGGCGGAACCCTGTCGGGCGAACACGGCGACGGGCGGGCCCGCGGCGAACTGCTGGAGGTCATGTACAGCCACCGCATGATCCAGGCGTTCGCCGCCTTCAAGGAGATCTTCGACCCCGAGGGGCTGCTCAACCCGGGCGTCATCGTGGCCCCGGCCCGCCTCGACGCCGACCTCGCCCTGCATACACCCTCGGACGTGCTGCCCGTCGAGAGCCTCTTCTCCTTCCCGCACGACGAGGACGGCTTCGCGGGAGCGGTACGCCGCTGTGTCGGTGTCGGCCGCTGCCGCAGCGACGCCGGCGGTGTGATGTGTCCCAGCTACCGGGCCACGGGGGAGGAGAACGACTCCACGCGCGGCCGGGCCCGCCTGCTCCAGGAGATGGTGCGGGGCGGAACCGTCCAGGACGGCTGGCGCTCCACCGAGGTGCGTGACGCCCTCGACCTGTGCCTGTCCTGCAAGGCCTGCTCCAGCGACTGTCCGGTCGGCGTCGACATGGCCACGTACAAGGCGGAGTTCCTGCACCAGCACTACAAGGGCAGGGTCAGACCCCGCTCCCACTACTCCCTGGGCTGGCTGCCCCTGACGTCCAAGCTCGTCGGATACGCGGCCCGCCCGGTGAACGCGCTCCTGCGCGGACCCGTCGGGAAGCTGCTCGCACGCCTCGGCGGCGTGACCACGAAACGCAACATCCCCGCCTTCGCCTCCCGGCACGCGCTGCGCCGGGCCCTGCGCACGGCGAGGACCGGCGAACCGGCGAAGACACTGCTCTTCGTGGACAGTTTCACCCGCGCCTTCCGTCCCGAGGTGGCCGGGGCGGCGAGCCGCGTACTCGCCGACGCCGGCATCCCCTGCACGGCCGAGGACGATCTGTGCTGTGGCCTGACCTGGGTGAGCACCGGACAGCTGTCCCGGGCGCGCCGCATCATGGCCCGCACGGTCGCCCGCCTGGACAACGGCGACGACCGGCCCATCGTCGTGGCCGAACCCAGCTGCGCCGCGGCGCTCAAGCGTGACGTGCCCGAACTCCTCGGCACCGACGCCGCCCGGCGTGTCGCGGCCCGCGTCCACACCCTCACCGGAGCCCTGACCGACCTCGCCGCACCCGGCTGGGCGCCCCCGGAGCTGCCGGACAACGTCGTGCTGCAGACCCACTGCCACGAGTACGCCACCTTCAAGGGCCGCCACCCCCGCGACCTGCTCGGCCGCCTCGGCGTACGGAAGGTCGACGAGGCCGAGGGCTGCTGCGGACTGGCCGGCAACTTCGGCTTCGAGGAACAGCACTACGACACCTCGATGGCCGTCGCCGACCTGGCCCTGAAGCCGCGCCTCGACGACATGGACCCCCGCACAGCGGCCGTCGTCGTGGCCGACGGCTTCAGCTGCGCCACCCAGATCGACCACCTCGCCGGAGACCGGGGCATCCGCGCCCTGCACCTCGCGGAACTGCTCGACCCCGCCGCCGACCGGCCCGGACAACCAGGAGAGAACTCATGACCGACACACCCACGCAGTTGTTCATCGGCGGTGCCTGGGTGGACGCCGCGGACGGCGCCACCATGCCCGTCGACGACCCTGCGACCGGCGAGGTCCTCTGCCACGTGGCCGACGCGGGTCCGAAGGACGCCAAGCTGGCCGAGGAAGCGGCCGTGCAGGCGCAGGCAGAGTGGGCGCGTACGGCGCCCCGGGTGCGCAGCGAGATCCTGCGCCGCGCCTACGAGATCATCCTCGAACGCACCGACGAGCTCGCCCACCTGATGACGTCCGAGATGGGCAAGCCGCTGGCCGAGGCCAGGGGAGAAGTGGCGTACGCGGCGGAGTTCTTCCGGTGGTTCTCCGAGGAGGCCGTCCGTATCGACGGTGGCCTCGCCACCTTGCCGGACGGCCGCAACCGCATGCTGCTCTCTCGCCGCCCGGTCGGCCCCTGCCTGCTCATCACCCCGTGGAACTTCCCGCTGGCCATGGGCACCCGCAAGATCGGCCCGGCCGTCGCGGCCGGCTGCACGATGGTGCTCAAGCCGGCCCCGCAGACCCCTCTCTCCAGCCTGGCTCTCGCCGCGATCCTCAAGGAGGCCGGGCTGCCGGACGGCGTGCTGAACGTCGTCACCACCTCCCGTGCGGGGGAGGTGTGCGAACCGCTCCTGCGCGGCGGGCGGATTCGCAAGCTCTCCTTCACCGGCTCCACGGCGGTCGGGCAGCTGCTCCTCGCCCAGAGCGCGGAGGCGGTCGTACGGACCTCGATGGAGCTGGGTGGCAACGCGCCGTTCATCGTCTTCGAGGACGCCGACCTGGACAAGGCCGTGGACGGCGCGATGGTCGCCAAGATGCGCAACATGGGCGAGGCCTGCACGGCCGCGAACCGCTTCTTCGTGCACCGGTCGGTGGCGGAGGAGTTCGGGCGGCGGCTTGCCGAGCGGATGGGCGAGCTCGTCGTCGGTCCGGGCACCCGGGAGGGCGTCGACGTCGGCCCCCTGATCGACAGGAGGGGGCGCGCCAAGGTGGAGGAGCTGGTCGCCGACGCGGTGGAACGCGGGGCTCGGGTGCTCGTGGGCGGCCGTACACCCGAAGGCTCCGGCTGCTTCTACCCGCCGACCGTGCTGGCCGACGTCGATGCCGGCAGCCGCCTGATGGACACGGAGATCTTCGGCCCTGTCGCAGCGATCCTCACCTTCGACGACGAGGACGAGGTGATCCGCCGGGCCAACGACACCCCCTGGGGCCTGGTCGGCTACCTCTTCACCGAGGGCCTCGACCGTGCCCTGCGGGTGAGCGAGCGGCTGGAGGTGGGCATGGTGGGGCTGAACACGGGCCTCGTGTCCAACCCGGCCGCGCCCTTCGGCGGCGTCAAGCAGTCGGGGCTGGGCCGCGAGGGCGGCCGGGTGGGGATCGACGAGTTCCTGGAGTACCAGTACCTCGCGGTGGCTGTGAGCTGACGGCGGTCATGCCCTGACCGCGCCGCAGCACGCACCGCGACGGCCTCACCCGTGCCCGGTTTTCCACGCCGCCGGGCACGGGTGTGCGGCCATCGATTTCTCGAGCCCGACCACCAGTTTCCCGAGTCGGACCATCAATTTCCCGAGCCAGACCATTTAATTTCCCGAGCCCAAGGAAAAGACGAACATGTCGTTCCTGAAGACCATCGACACCGATCCTTCCTTCGCGCCGCACCAGTCCGGCCCGCTCCCGGAGCGTCTGGTCTCCGGTGACCCCGCGTTTCTGACCTGGCCCCAGGACATCGCTCGTGGGGAGATGATTCATACGGGCGTCTGGGAGGCGACGCCCGGCGAGACGCGCTCGATCAAGGGCGAGACCTTCGAGTTCTGCCACATCCTCGCCGGCGTCGTGGAACTCACGCCGGAAGGCGGCGAGCCGGTGGTCTACAAGGCGGGCGACAGCTTCGTCATGAAGCCGGGCTTCGTCGGTGTCTGGAAGACGATCGAAACCGTGCGCAAGATCTACGTGATCGTGAAGTGATGTCGACGCCTGAGGCCCGACGCCCGCGAAGCCGGGACCGTCGTCAGGCCAGGTGCCGGGCGGTGATCTCCGCCGCCGTCTCGGCGACCAGGCGGCCCAGCTCGGGCAGCCGGCCGGGCTCGAAGCGGGAGTCGGGCAGGGAGACGGCCACGGCGGCCAGCGGTGTGTCGTCACCGTCGAGCACGGGTGCCGCGATAGCGCAGATGCCGTGCAGGTACTGGTTGTGGTTGACGGCGTAGCCACGCTCTCTCACGCGGCCGAGCTCCGCGCGCAGCTGGCCCGGGTCGGTGATGGTCTCCTCGCCGTAGCCCTCGAGCGTCTCCGCGGTGACCTCTGCTATCTCGGACTTCCCCAGATGGGCCAGGACGGCGTGCCCGGCGGCGGTGGCGTGCAGGGGCGAGGTGTCGCCGATGGCGTGGAAGGTGCGTACGGCGTGGTCGCAGTCGACGCGGTCGACGACGACCATGCCTTGCAGGGCGTCGGGCACCGACAGGTGGATGGTCTCGTTCACGGCGTCACGGAGCCGGATCATGGGTTCACGGGCGGCGGCGAACAGGCTGGAGCCCTGCAGTGCGACGGGGCGTACGGCCAGTACGCGGGCGCCGATCTCCCAGCGGGTGGTGTCCTTGCGGTTCGCCCGCAGCCAGCCCGCCTCGTTGAGGGTGACCAGGGTGCGCTGCACGGTGGACTTCGGCAGCCCGAAGATTTTCGTCAGCTCCCCGACGGTCACGGGTTGGTGTCGGGCGACTGCCTCCAGAACCCGCAGTGACCTGGTGACGCTCTTCATTTCCATTCCATGCCCCCTCAGACCCGTGGATCCCTGGTTCTCACTTCTCGACTCCAGCACGGAGTCACGGTCATGATCTGTGCCGGATTTCAGCATAGCGTGCCACAATGTGGTACGCAGCTGGAGTTCGGTCGATCGGTGGACCGGCCTTGAGGTGTGCCGGGGTCCCGATTCCCCGCGGCGATGGACAGCGGCAGGGCCTTGACCGGGCCTGCCGAGCCGCGTGGTGCGGCCGCTCTGCGTCCGGCCTTCCCCCGGCCGGGCGCAGAGCGGTGGCTGCCGTGACACATGACCGAGGGCCGACCTCGCACGCGTCAGCGCGCCAGGCCGGCCCTCGATGGACGGCTTGCGGTGCGGGTCGTCGTCCGCCGTTCAGGCGCCCAGGCGGCGCTGTGAGATCTCCGCGGCCGTGTCCGCGACGAGGCGGCCCCACTTGGGTGCCCGTTCCTCGTCGTAGCGCGCCTCGGGCATGGAGACGGCCACGGCTGCCAGCGGGGTGCCGTCCTCGTCGAGCACGGCGGCGGCGACGGCGCAGACGCCCGGACGGAACTGGTTGCGGTTGACCGCGTAGCCGTCGGTGCGGATCCGGTCCAGCTCGGCGCGCAGCTCGTCGGGTTCACCGGGGGTCGTGTCGCTGAACCGCTCCAGCCCGGCCGCGATGAGGTCTTCGACGTCCCGCCTCGGAAGGTGCGCGAGAACGGCGCGCCCGACGGCCGTGGCGTGCAGAGGCGAGGTGTCGCCGATCGTGTGGAAGGTCCGTACCGGGTGGTCGCAGTCGACGCGGTCCACCACGACCATGCACTGCAGGGCGTCGGGCACCGACAGGTGGATGGTCTCGTTCACCGCGTCCCGAAGGCGAACCATGGGTTCACGGGCGGCGGCGAACAGGCTGGACCCCTGCAGTGCGGCGGGGCGTACGGCCAGTACGCGGGCGCCGATCTCCCAGCGGGTGGTGTCTTTTCGGTTCGCTCGCAGCCAGCCGGCCTCCGCCAGCGAGACCAAAGTGCGCTGCACGGTGGACTTCGGCAGCCCGAAGATCTTCGTCAACTCCCCCACGGTCACGGGCTGATGCTGGGCGACCGCCTCCAGGATCCGAAGCGACCTGGTGACGCTCTTCATTTCCATCCGGTTTCCCCCTGTTAATCCTCGAAATTTCTGCTGGACACCCTCTTGACTCCCCACTGAAGCCACTGTCATTCTCTGTGCCAGATTCTAGCACAGCATTCCACATAGTGGCACGGCCTTCGGAGAGACCCCCGGAAGTGAGCCGGACTGCGAGACGCGGCGGTTGCGAGCCACAGGTCCACAAGGGGGACCTGGCTCCCGCCCAAACCATCTCGAATCGAACAATCCTCACGTCGAAGGCCCAGCATGCGCCTCGGCGATACGAAAGGAAAGTCCTGTGTCAGCTGCCAGGAAGCGCGTCGCGGTGATCGGCGTCGGAACGATGGGCAGCCAGGCCGTATGGCGGCTGGCGGCCCGCGGCGCCGAGGTCGTCGGCTACGACCGCTACGCACCCGGCCACGACCGCAGTGCCGCCGGCGGTGAGACCCGGATCTTCCGCAGCGCCCACTTCGAGGACTCCCGGTACGTCCCGCTCCTCAAGCACGCCGACGCCCTCTGGGAGCAGCTCCAGCAGGAGACCGGCCGCGAGCTGCGCCGCCTGACCGGATGCCTGCTCATGGGGCCGACCGACCACCAGCAGATGGCCACCGTCCTGCAGTCCATCGCCGACCACGACCTCGACCACGAGGTGCTGGACGCCGAGGCGCTCGCCAAGCGCTTCCCGCAGTACCGCATCGAGCACGGCGACGCGGCCGTGCTCGACCGCCGCGCCGGGTTCATCCGCCCGGAGCTGACCATCCAGACCGCCGCCCGCCGCGCCGAGCAGCTGGGCGCCGTGATCCACCGCTACACCACGGTCCGCGAGATCGTCCCCGTCGCGGGCGGCGTGGAGATCCGCACCGACTCCGGCAGCGAGCGCTTCGACACCGCCGTCGTCACCCCCGGCCCCTGGGTCAACGACCTCCTGCCCGACCTGCCGTGGGAGGTGGAAGTCCGCCGCCTCGTCAGCGCCTGGTACGTGCCCACCGCCCCCGACGCCTGGTTCGGCGAGGAGCGCCCGGCCTTCATCCGCACGGCACCCACCCACTGCTACGGCCTGCCCTCCCCGGACGGCATCTCGGTCAAGCTCGGACTCTCCCGCGCGCTGCACCGGCTCGCCGACGACCCCAACCAGCTGGACCGCACCGTGCGGCCGGACGAACTGGAGGTCTTCTCCGAGCTGATCGGGCGTTACCTGCCCGACCTGCACCCGGACCCCACCCGCCTCTCCGTCTACATGGAGGGCTACACCGAGAGCAGCCGCCCCCTGGTCGGCCCCCTGCCCGGCGCCGAGAACGTCATCCTCCTCGCCGGCTTCTCCGGCCACGGCTTCAAACTCTCGCCCGCCTTCGGCGACATCGCCGCGGACCTCGCGCTGGACGGCGCCTCGCCCCAGCCCATCGACTTCCTCTCCACCGTCGGCCGTACGGAGGCATGACCATGAACGACGCCACCCTCGCCGTCGGCTCGCTCCAGGCCCAGCCGGGCACCAAGGTCCGCGGCACCCGCCAGGCCGATCTCGGCACCCTCACCGCGGACATCCCGGTGACCCTGGTCAACGGAACCCGCCCGGGTCCCCGGGTCGTCATCACCGCCGGTGTGCACGGCGGCGAATTCACGCCCATCGAAGCCGCCGCGCGCCTGGCAGACCTGCTGGAGCCCGGAGAGGTGAGCGGGCAGGTGATCATCTGTCCGGTCGCCAACCCTCCCGCCGTGTACCAGGGCCGGCTCAACGTCTCCCCGGTCGACGGCGTCAACCTCAACCGCGTCTTCCCCGGCGACCCGGACGGTGGCCCCACCGAGCGGCTGGCCGCCTGGCTCTTCACCCACCTCGTCGACGGCGCCGACGTCTACATCGACCTGCACTGCGGCGGCATCGACCAGGTCCTGCGGGACTTCGTCGGCTACCGCCTCACCGGTGACCCGGACCTCGACAAGGCGACGGCCGAACTGGCAGGCTCCTTCGGCATCGAGGACGTCATCCTCGGGCTGACGCCCGAGGGCGGCAACAGCCACGCGGCCGCCGCCCGCCGGGGTGTCTCGGCGGTCCTCGTCGAGGTGGGCCAGCTCGGCCGGCGGGACGAGGCCACCGCCCTCCGCCGCGTCGACGGACTGCTGAAGGCCCTTCGCCATCTCGGCGTCCTCGACCAGGACGGCTCCGCTCCGGCACCGATCCGCGAGTGGGTCTGGTCCGGCGGCGCCACCGCCGAGGCCACCGGCCTGTGGTACCCGGAGTTCTCCTTCGACGCCGACGTCATCGGCGAAGTCGCAGAGGGCGACCTCCTCGGCCGCATCATCGACCCGACCGACGGCACGGAGCACACCGTCCACGCCCCGGCAGACGGCCGGATCTTCTACGGCATGCACGGCCTCACCGTCGCCCCCGGCAAGGAACTGGCCGCGCTGGCCGTCCCGTGGAACCCCGACACGGCCGCGCGGGCCGACACCTTCCAGGCCCCCGGTATGGGTGCCGGATCAGACGAGGCGGACCCCCGCCCCTAGACC
>NZ_JAKEIP010000048.1 GCF_021474425.1 Streptomyces muensis
GAAGAACAACGCCCGGGGTCGAAGGGGCGGAGCCCCTGGGGATGGGACGGGTAGGGGCGGCGGGGGCGAGTAACCCTCTACTTGACCGAGCCCGCCATCATCCCCTGCACAAAATGCCGCTGGAACGCGAAGAACACGACCACCGGCACCACCAGCGACACGAACGCCCCCGGCGCCAGCACATCGATGTTGCTGCCGAACTGCCGTATCTGCGACTGGAGTTCAACGGTCAACGGCTGCGACGCACTGTCGGCGAACAGCAACGCCACCAGCATGTCGTTCCACACCCAAAGGAACTGGAAGATGGCCAGCGAGGCAATCGCGGGCCGCCCCACCGGAAGCACCAGCCGCGTGAAGATCCGCCACTCACTCCCCCCGTCCATCCGAGCCGCCTCCAGCATCTCCTTCGGCATCTCGGCAAAGTAGTTCCGCAACAGGAACACCGCGAACGGCAACCCGTACGCCACATGGAAGAGGACAACCCCGGGAATCGTGCCGAACAGCCCGAGCTGACCGAAGAGTTTGGCCACAGGAAGCAGCCCGATCTGCACGGGCACCACCAGCAACGCCACCACGACCAGGAAGATCGCCTCACGCCCGGGAAAGTCCAGCCACGCGAACGCGTACCCGGCGAGCGCCGCGAGGACGACGACCAGCACGGTCGCCGGCACCGAGATCAGCACGGTGTTCCAGAAGGCCTGACTGATCCCGGCGTTCCCCAGCAGTGCCGAGTAGTTGTCGAAGGACAGCTGCCCGGGACTGGTGAACACGGTCCACCAGCCACCCGTCGCCGTGTCCTCGGCGGACCGCAGCGACGACAGGAACAGCCCGGCGAGCGGCGTCAGCCACACCAGCCCGACCACCACGAGAAGCGCCTGGACGACCCCGTTGCCCAGCCCGCGCCTGACCGCGTTCATCGCTGACTCCCTCGGAAACGGCGGACGTTGAAGACCATGGCGGGGATCACCAGCAGCAGCAGAAGCACACCCAGCGCGCTGCCGAGCCCCTGGTTGTTGCCGCCGCCGAACGACACCAGCCACATCTGTGTCGCGAGCACGGTCGCGTCCTCCTGCACCGGCCCGGGCGCGATGATGTAGACGAGGTCGAAGACCTTCATCACGTTGATCACGAGGGTGACGAAGACGACCGTGAGGACGGGCGCCAGCAGCGGCACCGTGATCCGCCGGAAGATCTGCCACTCGTTGGCGCCGTCCATCCGCGCCGCCTCCAGCGCGTCCCTCGGCAGCGCCGCCAGCCCCGCGCCGATCAGGACCATCGCGAACCCGGTCCAGATCCACAGGTACGCCCCGATGATCGCCGGTGTCACGAGCGTGGGCCCGAGCCAGGAGACGCCCTCGTAGGGGGCGGCGAAGTTCGAGGCCGGCAGCTTCACCGTGTACGCGCCCTCGTCCAGCCCCTCGAAGCGGAAGGAACCGTCGGACGCCGTGGTCGTCGACGCGACCGCCTTCCCGGCCCGCACCGCCTCGACCTTCATCTCCGGCAGCCCGCTCTCCCGCCGGTCCACCTTGCCCTGCTTCCCTCCTCCACCGGGCGTGAAGTCCAGGTACACGACGCCCCGCAGCTCGCCGGGGCTCGCCTTCCGCTCCGCGGCCGCGGACGCCGGCTCGGTGCCCCCGGGCAGGTCGTCGGGCAGTACGCCGACCAGTCCCAGCGTGACCGACTCACCCGGCGAGACGGTGGCGCTCGTGCGGTACGAGCCGTCCGTTCCCTTCGCCAGCCCCTGCCCGTCACGTGCCCGGGCCGTCGGATACGTCGAGGTGCCCTGGAAGGCGTCGTGCACGGAGACGACGGCGGCGTTGAGCACGCCCTTGTCCGGGTCCTCGTCGTAGGCGAGGCGGAAGATGATGCCGGCGGCGAGGAAGGACACGGCCATCGGCATGAACAGCAGCAGCTTGAAGGCGGTGGCCCAGCGGATCTTCTCCACCAGCACGGCCAGGATCAGGCCGAGGCCGGTCAGCAGGGCCGGGGCCACCACCACCCAGATCGTGGTGTTGCGGATGGCCTTGAGGGTGGCCGGGTCGCGGAACATCTCGGCGTAGTTCTCGCCGCCCACGAAACGGGTGCCGGAGGCGTCGAAGAAGCTGCGGCCGATCGAGAACAGCACCGGATACACGACCAGCGCGCCCAGCAGGAGCAGCGCGGGGAAGACGAAGAGCAGGGCGATGATCCGCGCGCGCCGCCGCGAGCGCCGGGCACGTTCCCTGCCCGGGCTCACGGCGGCCCCGCGGCTCGCCTCTTTCAGGAGAGTGGCGGTCATGTCGGGTCAGCCCTGGCCCTCGTACGCCTTGGCCGCCGCGGCCTCCAGCTTGGCCGCGGTGCCCTTCGGGTCGGACGGGTCGCGCAGGAAGTCCTGGAGGAGCTTCCACTCGCCCGCGCCCTTGGTGCCGCCGAACGCGGCCGGGGCCTGGTCGGACATGTCGAAGCGGACCGAGTCGGAAGCACCCGCCGCGACAAGGGACTTGGCGGTCGCCCGGGTCACGTCGTCGCCGTACGAGGCGAGGTCGACGTTCTTGTTCGGGGACAGGAAGCCGCCCGCCTCCGCCCACACGGCCGCGGCCTCGGGTGTCGCCAGGTACTCCAGCAGGGCCATGCCGGCCTTCTGGTTCTTGCCGTCCTTCAGCACGACGGCCGCGTCGCCGCCGCTGACGACCGGCGCCTTGCCGCCGCCGACGGCCGGGAAGGGGAAGAAGTTCGCGTCCTCGCCGATCTTCTTGCCGAACTGGTCCTTGGCGACGCCCGCGACGAAGTCGCCCTCGTAGACCATGCCCGCCTCGGGCTTGGGCCCGAACACCTTCTCCACCGAACCCGGGAAGTCGGTGTTCAGGGCGCCCTTCTGGCCGCCCGCGATCAGCTGCTTGTCCTTGAACAGCTTGCCGAGGGTGGTGAGCGCCTCGACGACGGACGCGTCGGTCCACTTCAGCTCGTGCGCGGCGAGCGCGTCGTACTTCTCGGGTCCGGCCTGGGAGAGGTAGACGTTCTCGAACCAGTCGGTGAGGGTCCAGCCGTCCTGTCCGGCGACCGAGAAGGCGGCGAGGCCGGAGTCGGAGACCGTCTGTCCGGCCTTCAGCATGTCGTCGTACGACTTCGGCGGCTCGACGCCGGCCTGGGCGAGGGCGTCGGGGCTGTACCAGACGGTCGACTTGTGGGCGGCCTTGAAGTAGAGGCCGTAGAGGGTGTCGTCGACGCTGCCGTAGTCCTTCCACACGGGGGCGAAGTTGGCGTCGACAGACTGCTGGGCGGTCTTGGACAGCGGCTTGAGCCAGTCGTTCTTCGCGAACTGCTGGAGGACGCCGACCTGCGGGACCATCACCACGTCCGGGGCGTTGCCGCCCTCGATCTTGCTGCCGACGACGGTGGAGACGTTGTCCCCGGTGGACACGAACGTCGTCTTGGCGCCGGTCTTCTCGGTGAACGCGTCCAGGACCTTCTGGAAGTTCTTCTGCTCGGTGCCGGTCCACACGCCGGCCACGGTGACCGTCTGTCCGCTGAGCGCCTTGTCACCGCCACCGGCCGAGACCGGTCCGCCGCCGCAGGCGGTCGCGCCGAGTGCCAGGACGAGGGCGGTGCAGCCGGTGAGCAGGGTGGTACGTCGTCGCATCATCGTTGATGTCCCTTCGGGGAGGTGGGAGTTGACGGGAGCTCGGGGCTCCTGGGGGGCTTCAGAGGTCGGCGTCGTCGCCGATCCACCACGCGGCGGTGGAGCCGGGCAGCACCCCGGCCGGGCAGGGGCCGCTGGACAGCAGCGGGGTGCCGGAGACCGGCGCCGGGGTGGGTGCCGTACCGAAGTTGACGGCGCAGACGAGGCCGTCGCCGCGGACGAAGGCCAGGACGCCGGGCGGGCTGTCCAGCCAGCGCAGCGTGCCCTCGCCCAGCTGGGGCAGGGCGTCGCGGAGTTGGAGGCCGTCGCGGTACAGGTGCCAGAAGGAGCGGGTGTCGGCGAGGGCGCGGTCGGTGGCGTACTCGGCGAAGTACTCGGGCTGCGGCAGCCACGGCTTGGCGCTCTCGGCGCCGGAGGTGAAGCCGAACGGGGAGGCCTGGCCGGACCACGGCAGCGGCACCCGGCAGCCGTCGCGGATGCGGGCCCTGCTGCCGGTGCGGTGGAAGATCGGGTCGGTGAGGACGTCGTCGGGCAGGTCGACGACCTCGGGCAGGCCCAGCTCCTCGCCCTGGTAGATGTACGCGGCTCCGGGCAGCGCCAGCATCAGCAGCGCGGCGGCGCGGGCGCGGGCCGTGCCCAGGCCGCTGCCCTCCGGCGCGGGTTCGCCGTAGCGGGTGACGGTGCGGACCTGGTCGTGGTTGTTGAGGACCCAGGTGACCGTCGAGCCGGTGCCGGCGATGTCCTGCATGGCCTCGGTGATGACCTTGCGGAAGGCGTCGGCCTCCCAGGGGGCGCTGAGCAGGTCGAAGAAGAACGCCTGGTGGAGTTCGTCGTCGCGGACGTACAGGGCGTGTTCGCGCGCGGTCGGCACGGAGACCTCGCCGACGAGGAGGCGCTCGCGGCCGTCGCGGGCGGTGTACTCCTCGCATATGGAGCGCCACTTGCGCCACACGGCGTGCACCTCGGGCTGGTTCCAGGCGAGCGGGTTGACCGAGTCGCGGGTGCGGGCGTCGGCCTCCGGGTCGTCGGAGTCGGGCAGTTCCGGGTGCTTGAAGAGGCCGGCGGCGACGTCGATACGGAAGCCGTCGATGCCCCGGTCCAGCCAGAACCGGAGAATGCGGTCGAACTCGGCGCCGATCTCGGGGTTGCGCCAGTTCCAGTCGGGCTGCTCGGGCGCGAACATGTGCAGGTACCACTGGCCGGCCCGCCCGTCCGCCTCGGTCACCCGGCTCCAGGCCGGGCCGCCGAACATGGAGTGCCAGTTGTTGGGCGGCTCCTCGCCGGCGGCCCCCCGGCCGTCGGCGAAGTGGAAGCGGGCGCGGGCGGCGCTGCCGGGCTCGGCGGACAGCGCCTCCTCGAACCACGGGTGCTCGCTGGAGCAGTGGTTCGGGACGATGTCGAGCAGCACCTTGATCCCGAGCCGCCTGGCCGCGGCGACCAGCAGGTCGAACTCGGCGAGATCACCGAAGAGCGGGTCGACGTCGCAGTAGTCGGCGACGTCGTAGCCGTGGTCGTGCTGCGGCGAGGGATAGAAGGGGCTCAGCCAGATCCCGTCGACACCCAGCTTCTTCAGGTACGGCAGCCCGGCCCGGACCCCGGCGAGATCGCCGACACCGTCGCCGGTGCTGTCGAGGAAGCTGCGGACGTAGACCTGGTAGATCACCGCGTCACGCCACCAGTGGTACTTACTCAGCATGCATGCATGTTAAGTAGTGGTTTCAGGAGGGTGTCAATGAACTGGGCGTAAGCTACCGAGGAGTCGGGGCTTTATATCCGCCTATTTCAGGCCAGAGCGACCAGAGAAGAGACCTCGGCGTTACTTAACAAGTAACTAGCGAGAGGAGACGGCGGCGAGCTCTCTCGCCAGTCGTCGCACAGCTGCCGCGGGCGTCTCGTGCCCGGTCATCGCGTCGTGCACGACCGCCTGCACCACCAGGCTCACCTGGTCGTAGCGGGGGCTCTTGGGGCGCGGCGCGGCCGTGCGCACGCTCTCGCGCAGGGTCGGCAGATACGGGAACGCGCGCACGAGCTCACGGTCCTCGTACAGGTCGGCCCGTACCGGCGGCAGCGCGCCGCGCGTGAGGACCTGGCGCTGGACGCGCTCACTGGTCAGGTAGGCGATGAGCCGGGCGGCCGAGTCGGGATACCGGGCGTGGGTACTGACGGCCAGGTTGGAGCCGCCCAGCACGCTCCTGCCCGGTCCGTCCGGACCCGGCAGCGGCACGGCGCCGATCTTCCCGGACACCGGCGAGCCCTTGGCCGACGCGCCGACATAGGCGTACGGCCAGTTGCGGAGGAACAGCAGACGCCCGTCCTGGAAGGCCTGCTTGGACTCCTCCTCCTTGTACGTCAGCGCCTGCTTCGGGATCCAGCCCTCGCGCACGCCACGGGCGAGGAAGTCGATGCCCTCGCGGGCCGCCGTCGAGTTCACGGTGACGCGCTCGCCCTCGTCGCCGAGGATCGAGCCGCCCGCCGAGTAGACGGCCTCGGCGGCGTTCACGGTGAGGCCCTCGTAGGGCAGGAACTGGCCCGCGTAGCCGTCGAGGCCGTACTTGGGCGCGATGGTCTTGGCCTGTTTCTCCAGCTCGGCCCAGGTGCGCGGCGGGTCGAGGCCCTCCTTGGCGAGGACGTCCTTGCGGTAGAGGAGCAGGCCGGCGTTGGTGACGTACGGGACGGCGTAGAGCTGTCGGTCGTAGGTCGCCGTGTCCACGACCGGCGGCAGGAAGGCGTCCAGCGGGAAGCGGTCGCGGGCCAGCGGACGGATCCAGCCCTGCGCGGCGAACTCCGAGGTCCAGCTGACGTCGATGTTCAGGATGTCGAAGCGGCTGCGGTCGCCGGCGCGCAGGTCGGTGGTCATCTGCGCGTGTGTCTCGTCGGCGGAGTCGGGCAGCTCGACGAGGGTGACCTTCTCGTCGGGGTGGGTGCGATTCCAGCCGTCCAGTACGGACCCGAGATAGCCCGTGAGGTCTCCGGCGGTGGCGAGGGTCATCGGTCCCCTGCCGCTCGCGGGGCCCTCGTCGGCACGTGCGCCGGCGGCGACGTAACCGGTCAGGATCACAACGAGGACGAGAAGGCCCCTACCGGCGGCATGGATCCACCGCATAGGTTCCTCCCTGTACACCTGGCACCGAACTTCTTCGTCCGGGGTCAGAGGCCATGTATACCTGTTAGGTATGCGCGATACTAGGGCTCGCGGCACATTACCCAGGATGCGAGGAGGAGAGGTCGAGTGCGGCTGCCCCTCCTGGCCCTGCTGGCGCGCGGCCCGGCGCACGGCTACGAGCTGAAGCAGGACCTTGAGCAACTGCTGGGCTCCGCGTACCCTCAGCCGAACGTCGGCCAGATCTATGTGACCCTCGGCCGTCTCGAGAAATCGGGGCTGATAGAGGGCGAGGACGTCGAGCAGACGAGCCGGCCCAACAAGAAGGTCTACCACCTCACCGACGCCGGGCGTGAGGCGCTGCGCGCCTGGTTCGAGGAGCCCGAGGACGAGCCGCGGGTGCGCGACGAGTTCTTCATGAAGCTGGCCGTCGCCCCGCAGACCGGTCTCGCCGACCAGATCGCCCTCATCAACAAACAGCGGCGCCAGTACCTGAACACCATGCGTCAACTGTCGAAACTGGCCGCCGCCGAGGACCGGGACAACCGCATCGCGCATCTGCTGATCGAGGGCGCGATGCTGCACCTCCAGGCCGATCTCGACTGGCTGGAGCGGTGCCAGGAAGAGCTGGAGGAGCTGGAGTGAGCGACGATTCCACTCCTGGGCTGCGCGCCGCCGGTGCCGAGGCGGACGCGAGGAGCGCTGGGCCGGGGGCGCGAGAAAGTGCCGAGGCCGGGGCGAAGAGTGCCGAGGTCGGCGCCGAGAGCCCCGTGCTGCGTTCCGAGGGCCTGGTCAAGACGCATCGCGGCGAGGGCGCTCCGGCGCATGCCGTGCGGGGTGTGGACCTTTCCGTGCGGAAGGGCGAGTTCGTGGCCGTCACCGGTCCGTCCGGTGCCGGTAAGTCGACTCTGCTGCATCTGCTGGGCGGGCTGCAGCGCCCGGACAGCGGGAGCATCTGGCTGGACGGCGAGTGCGCGGACCGCTGGAGCGAGGCCCGCTGGGCGGTGGAGCGCAGGAAGCGCATCGGGATCGTCTTCCAGTTCTTCAACCTGGTCTCCGACCTGTCCGTCGCCGACAACGTCGAGCTGCCCGCGCTGCTGGCCGGCGTCCCGCCGAAGCGGGCGCGTGCCGAGCGGACGGAGCTGCTGGCCGAGCTGGGTCTCACGGGCAAGGAGCGGAGCATGCCGGGCGAGCTGTCCGGTGGCGAGCAGCAGCGGGTGGCGCTGGCCCGGGCGCTGGTCAACCGTCCGCCGCTGCTCCTGGCCGACGAGCCCGCGGGCAGCCTGGACAGCAAGGGCACGCGCGAGGTGATGCGGCTGCTGTCCCGCTTCCACCAGCGCGGCCAGACGATCGTGCTGGTCACGCATGACGCACGGCTGGCGAGCGCGGCGGACCGGGTGATCAGCTTCTTCGACGGCCGGATCGCCGACGACGCCGAGCTGGACGCGGGCACGCCGCCGCGCCGCACCGGGATATCCGGTGTGCTGGAGCTCCGGGACTGAGATGCGAGCCACCCTGCGCTGGGCGCACTCCGATCTGCGCACGCACCGCGGCGAGGCGCTGTTCCTGGTGCTCGCCACGGCCGGGATCGTCGTCTCCCTGCTCCTGGCCACGGCCCTCTTCGGCTACGCCACCAACCCCTGGCAGCGCGTCTTCACCCAGGCGCACGGCGCGCACGTCTGGCTGCACACCGGTTCCACGGCCGAAACCGGGAAGCTGGCTGCGCAGCTCGACGGCGTCGTCGAGTCCGTCGCGGGCCCCTACCCCACCGCCTCCACCACTCTCGCCGCCCGCGGAACCCGCGCCTCCGTCGAGCTACGCGGCACTCCCGAACGCCCCACCGTGGGCCGCCCGCTCCTCACCTCCGGCCACTGGCTGGACCCCGCGAACCCCGACGGAGTGGTCCTGGAGACCCGGCTGGCCCGCGCCCTGCTGGCCGCCCCCGGCGACACCCTCACCCTGCCCGGCTCCGACCGGAGCCTGACCGTGCTCGGCATCGCCGACAGCGCCGAGCCGCGCTACCGGCCGGGCGAGCAGCCGGGCCTCGTCTGGGCTCAGCCGTCCGCCGTGCGCGACCCGGGCGGGCAGGTGATCGGGCTACGGCTGACCGACCCCGACGACACGGACTACGCCGTCCAGCGCGCCGTGACCGTGCTCGGCGCGGGCGCGGTCAGCGAGGTCTCCACCTGGAAGCAGGGGCGCGCCGAGGCACAGGGCGACAACCGGCTGCTCGGGCAGGTGCTGGGCCTGTTCGGGCTGGGCGCGCTGGTCGCCGCCGGGCTCGCCGTGCACGGGGCGATCGGCACCCGGATCCGCGGGCATCTGCGGGACATCTCGGTGCTGAAGGCGATCGGCTTCACACCGGGCCAGGTGGTCCGCGTCTTCCTGCTGCAGCACCTGGCCTACGCCCTGCTGGGCGCGGTGGCCGCCGCTTCTCTCCTCCAAGCCCTCGGCAGCCGCATTCCGGGACGGCTCGGGGACGCGGTCGGGGTCTGGCAGGGGTTGCCCGGACACACCCTTGCGCTGGTCGTGGTGCCGGTCGGGGCGGTGCTGTTCATCGGCGCGACCACCGGGCTCGCGGCGTGGCGGGCGGGGCGGGTGCCGCCGGTACCGGTGCCGCGGCCGTCGGCTCCGCTCGGCGGACGGCTCACCGGTGTGGCCCGGCGCGCGCTCGGGCTGCGTCTGCCGCCCGCGCTCGTACTGGGCTGGCACCGGGCCTTCACCCGCCGCCCGCGGTCCCTGGCGACGGTGGCCCGGCTCGCGCTGCCGCTGCTGCTGATCGTGGTGGCGATGGGCGCGTGGACCACGATCGAGCGGTTCGACAGCCGGCCCGAGCAGATCGGCCTGCCGACCGCTCTCACCGTCCACGCCGACTCCGACCGCGCCGAACGCGACACCCGCGCCCTTCTGGAACGCGACCCACAGGTCGCCGCCGCCTACCCGGGCGTCGAGGTGGCCGCCCTGGTCCCGGGCCAGACGGCCACGATCGCCCTGCGCGGCCTCGGCACCCACACGGCCCCCTACCCGTACGCCCTGGCCGAGGGCCGCCCGGCAGAGGGCCGCGACGAGGCGGTGGCCGGGCAGGGCCTGCTGGAGCTGCTGGACGTGCGGGTCGGCGACTGGGTGCGGATGACCGTCGGCGACCAGCCGCAGATCCTGCACATCGTGGGCCGCAGCATCGAACCGGAGAACGCCGGCCGGGTCATCTCCACCTCCCTCGACACCCTCCGCGAGAACGACCCCGGCCTCGGCCCCACCCTCTACGAGCTACGGCTCACCCCGGGCGCGGACCCCGCCCGGGTCGCCGACCGGCTGGCCACCGCCGGACACGGCAGCCTGGACGTCCACGCCGTACCCAATCCGGCCGACGGGCTCTCGCCCCTGCGCGGAGTCGTCGTCGGCCTGATCGTCGTCCTGGCCCTCATCGGGCTCATCGAACTGCTCACCGCGATCGGCGGCACCGTCCGCGAGAGCGAACGTGACCTGCTGGCCCTGAAGGCCATCGGCCTGTCCCCACGGCAGATCACCGCGATCACGGTCACGTCCACCGCCTGCACCGCCCTGGCCGCGGCTCTCGTCGCCACGGCCCTCGGCGTGCCCCTCGCGCACTGGCTGATCGACGCCCAGGGCAGATCGAGCGGCATCGGCGCCGGGATCGCCCAGGGTCCACCCGGCACCCTCCTGCTGCTGCTCGGTGCGGCGGCGGTGCTCGGCGCCGCCGCGCTCGCCGCCCTCCCGGCATCCCGCGCGGCACGACGCCGACTGGCGGACACGCTGAGCGCGGTCGCCTGAGGGTGGCTGCAGCGGCGCAGCCGCCGCAGCCAAGGGGCGCGGGGAACAGCGCGAGCAACCACGCACCATCCCCGCAGCCGCCGTCCATCAGAAAGCACCGAGCTCATAGGCACCCCGCGCCACCCCCGGAGGGACCGGTCACCGCCGACCGCGCAGCTCCCGGTACTTGGCGACAAGGGCCTTCGTCGACGCGTCGAGACCCGGCACGTCCGCGCCCTCGGTCAGCGCGGGCTCGACCCGCTTGGCGAGGACCTTGCCGAGCTCGACGCCCCACTGGTCGAAGGAGTCGATGTTCCACACCGCGCCCTGTACGAACACCTTGTGCTCGTACAGCGCGATCAGCTGACCGAGCACGGACGGGGTCAGTTCACGCGCGAGGATCGTGGTCGTCGGGTGGTCGCCCTTGAACGTCTTGTGGGTCACCAGCTCCTCCGGCACCCCCTCGGCACGCACCTCCTCAGGCGTCTTGCCGAACGCCAAGGCCTGCGTCTGGGCGAAGAAGTTCGCCATCAACAGGTCGTGCTGCGCCCCCAGTTCCTCGCTCATCTCGGCGACCGGTTCGGCGAAGCCGATGAAGTCCGCCGGGATCAGCTTGGTGCCCTGGTGGATCAGCTGGTAGTACGCGTGCTGCCCGTTGGTGCCCGGCGTGCCCCACACGATCGGCCCGGTCTGCCAGTCGACCTCCCGCCCGTCCCGGCCGACGTACTTGCCGTTGGACTCCATGTCCAACTGCTGCAGATACGCCGTGAACTTCGACAGGTAGTGGCTGTACGGCAGCACCGCGTGCGACTGGGCGTCGTGGAAGTTGCCGTACCAGATGCCCAACAGGCCGAGCAGCAGCGGCACATTGGACTCGGCGGGCGCGGTGCGGAAGTGCTCGTCGACGATACGGAAGCCGTCGAGCATCTCCCGGAAGTTGTCCGGCCCGATGGCGATCATCAGGGACAGGCCGATCGCCGAGTCGTAGGAGTAGCGTCCGCCGACCCAGTCCCAGAACTCGAACATGTTGGCCGTGTCGATGCCGAAGTCGGCGACCTTCCCGGCGTTCGTCGACAGCGCGACGAAGTGCTTGGCCACGGCCTCCGGGCCGGCGTCCAGCTGAGTGAGGAGCCAGTTGCGGGCCGAGGTGGCGTTGGTGATCGTCTCGATGGTGGTGAAGGTCTTCGAGGCGATGATGAACAGCGTCTCCGCCGCGTCCAGGTCGTGCGTCGCCTCGTGCAGGTCGGCGCCGTCGACGTTCGACACGAAGCGGACGGTGAGGCCGCGGTCGGTGTAGCTGCGCAGCACCTCGTAGGCCATCGCCGGGCCGAGGTCGGAGCCGCCGATGCCGATGTTGACGACGTTCTTGATGCGCCTGCCGGTGTGGCCGGTCCAGGCGCCGGAGCGGACCCGCTCGGCGAAGTCGGCCATCTTGTCGAGCACGGCGTGCACATCCGGGACGACGTTCTCCCCGTCGACCTCGATCACCGCCTCCCGCGGTGCGCGCAGCGCGGTGTGCAGCACGGCGCGGTCCTCGGTGGTGTTGATCTTCTCGCCGCGGAACATGGCGTCCCGCAGTCCGAACACGTCCGTCGCGGCGGCCAGCTCGCGCAGCAGCCGCAGCGTCTCGTCGGTGACGAGGTGCTTGGAGTAGTCGATGTGCAGGTCGCCGACCTGCAGCGTGTACCCCGCACCGCGGCCCGGGTCGGCGGCGAACAGCTCCCGCAGCCGCACTTCGCCGAGCTCCTCGCGATGCTTGGCCAGCGCGGTCCACTCGGGCGTCTGGTTGAGCCTGGTACGGCCGTCTGCGTTCATGTCCGACTTCAGCCTTCTTTCGTGCCTGTCCCAGCTGTTCCAACCTAATTGATCAGCGCGCGGCGTGAGCCGTCGTGGCGTCGTCGTCCGGCGCAACAACAGGTACGTCCGGCTTGCGCACAGGTATCAGCGCGCCGAGGGCCAGCACGAAGAAGGCCGCTGTGAGCAGGGGCGGGGTGTTGAGTCCCCAGGCGGTGGCGACGGCTCCGCCCAGCAGGGCGCCGAGCGGCACCCCGGCGAAGGCCAGCGTCCGGAAGGCCGAGGCGACTCTGCCGAGCAGCTCGGCGGGGCTGCGCTGCTGCATGAGTGTCGTCGTGTTGACGTTCCACACCATGCCCATGAGCCCGAAGACGGCCAGGGCGGCCACCAGCACGGCCAGGCTGCGCACGGTGCCCATGACGACGAGTGCCGCGATCTGCACCGCACCGGCGATCAGCACGGCCGGGACGGCGCCCAGCCGCTTCACGATCCTGCCGTTCAGCACTCCCCCGGCCAGCCCTCCGACGGTGAACGCGGCACCCGCCGCCGCATATCCCACCGGGCCGGCGTCGAGCCAACCGGTCACCAGGACGACCAGGGTGGCGAGCTGGGCTCCCATGCCGATGTTGCACAGGGCGGTGGCGGCGCACAGGCCGCGCAGGGCCCGGTCGTGCCACAGGGTGCGCAGTCCCTCGGCGATCTCCCGGCGCAGGGTGCTGCCCGCCGGGGCCGGCTTTCGCTCGGGTGTCTCGATCCGCAGCGAGGCCACCAGCGCGGCCGCCACCACATAGGTGCCGGCGTCGGCAGCGAAGGGAACGGCTGCTCCCGCTGCCAGCAGCACCGGCACGACCGGCCCGCCGACCAGTCCGCCGGCGATGCGCTGCCCGGTCATCAGGCGGGCGTTCGCACTGCCGAGGGCGTCGCGGTCCACCAGGACCGGGAGCAGGGAGGTGGCCGCGTTGTCGAACAGTGTCTGGAGTGCGGTCAGTGTGAAGGCCAGCGCGATGAGCAGCCCGATCGAGGCGTGTCCGAGCGCCACGGCCACCGCGAACGCGCCGACCAGCAGGGCCCGTAACGCGTCCACCGTCCACATCGCGCTGCGCTGGTCCACCCGGTCGGCGACGGCGCCGCCGAGCAGCCCGAAGAGGATCCACGGCAGATAGCCACAGGCGGTGACCGCGGCGATCAGCAGCGGCCGGTCCGTCAGCGTCACGGCGAGGAGCGGCAGGGCTGCCGTACGCAGGGAGTCACCGAAGCTGGAGAGCACGGCGGCGCTCCACAGCCGTCCGAAACCGCCGCGCCACGCGGGCGCACGCACCCCCACCGTCCCAGCCGTCGTCACAACTCCCCCTCGGTCCATCGATGCGGAAGATCGATACACAAACCGTAGAGGGCGCCACTGACAATCGGCCTCGGAGCGGGAGTCCGCCGGCGGTGGGCCGGTGTGTCTTACAGGTCCGGCCGGACACCCATGGATGCCCGGCCGGTCCTCAACTCCTAGATTTCGCCCCGCAGTTTGGCGAGTGCCTCGGCGAGGATCGCCTCGCCGTCCGCGTCACTGCGTCGTTCCCGTACATACGCCAGGTGCGTCTTGTAGGGCTCGGTGCGCGGCGGGTCCGGCGGGTTGTCCCGGTCCTGTCCGGCGGGGAAGCCGCAGCGCGGGCAGTCCCAGGTCTCGGGAACCTGCGCGTCGCTGGCGAAGCTGGGCTGCGTCTCGTGCCCGTTGGAGCACCAGAAGGAGATGCGGAGACGCGGCGCGGACTCGCCGCGCTCGGCCTCGCCCATCGGCCCCGCCCCGACCCGGCTTCCTCGGATCGCGTTGCCACTTGCCACGGTCGTAACTCCCTGCGTGATGGTGCCGCAAAGCGAGTCGGCGTTTCGCTTCGCTGCGAGCGCCTCAGTCTACGTAAGGCCCAACGCGCGTCCAGTGATTGGAGTTACAGAGCCCTCACACCTAGACGCAAGCCCCATGATAGGCCGCGCTCAGCTGCGCGTACCGAACATGGGGCCTTACGTGCGGATTGTGCGTGCCGGTCAGTTGTTCACCTTCATCAGGATGCCGAGCACGACAATGCACGCGAACCACAGCAGACCGACCACTACGGTGATCCGGTCGAGGTTGCGCTCGGCGACCGAGGAGCCGCCGACGGACGACTGCATGCCGCCACCGAACATGTCGGAGAGGCCGCCGCCCTTCCCCTTGTGCATCAGCACCAGCAGCATCAGCAGCAGGCTGAAGACGATCAGGGCGATGGAGAACCCCATAACCACGGCTGGACCAACTTCCTCGGATTCGGATGGACGACGGGGGCACAGCACCGTGGCTGCGCCCCCGCAAGGGTACGACGGATCGCCGCTACCGCATACTCACTGGTCGCGGAACCGCACGATCTTGACGAACTCGTCGGCGTCCAGCGACGCGCCACCGACCAGGGCGCCGTCGATGTCGGCCTGGGCCATGATCTCGGCGACGTTGCCGGACTTGACCGAGCCGCCGTACTGGATGCGGACCTTGTCGGCCAGCTCCTGGGTGTAAAGCTCGGCGATCTTGCCGCGGATGGCGGCGCAGACCTCCTGGGCGTCCTCGGCGCCGCAGACCTTGCCGGTGCCGATGGCCCAGACGGGCTCGTAGGCGATCACCACGGTCTCGGCCTGCTCGGCCGGGAGGTCCTTCAGACCGCCCTCGACCTGGGCGAGGGTGTGGGAGACGTGGTTGCCCGCCTCGCGGACCTCCAGTTCCTCGCCGACGCACAGGATCGGGGTCAGGCCGTGCTTGTAGGCGGCCTTGACCTTGGCGTTGACGATCTCGTCGGTCTCGGCGTGGTACTGGCGGCGCTCGGAGTGGCCGATCGCCACGTACGTGCACTTCAGCTTGGCCAGCATCGGGCCGGAGATCTCGCCGGTGTAGGCGCCGGAGTCCTGGGCCGAGATGTCCTGGGCGCCGTACTTGATCTTCAGCTTGTCGCCGTCGACCAGGGTCTGCACGGAGCGCAGGTCGGTGAAGGGCGGAAGGACGGCGACCTCGACGGCCTCGTAGTCCTTGTCCGCGAGGGCGAAGGCGAGCTTCTGGACGTGGGCGATGGCCTCGAGGTGGTTGAGGTTCATCTTCCAGTTGCCCGCCATCAGCGGCGTGCGCCCAGAAAAATTAGAAGCAGCCATAAAGGGTCAGTCCTCCAGTGCGGCGAGGCCGGGGAGCGTCTTGCCCTCGAGGTATTCGAGGGAGGCGCCGCCACCGGTCGAGATGTGGCCGAACGCGTTCTCGTCGAAGCCGAGCGTGCGCACGGCCGCGGCGGAGTCACCGCCGCCGACGACGGTGAAACCGTCCGAGTCGATGAGTGCCTGGGCCACCGCGGCGGTGCCCTGGGCGTAGTCGGGGTGCTCGAAGACGCCCATGGGACCGTTCCAGAAGACGGTCGCGGCGTCGGTGAGCTTCGAGGCGTACAGCTTGCGGGTCTCCGGACCGATGTCCAGGCCCTCCTGGTCGGCGGGGATGGCGTCCGCGGCGACGGTCGTGGGGTTGGCCGGCGCCTTGGTCTTCAGGTCCGGGAACTCCCCGGCGACCAGGACGTCGACCGGGAGCACCAGTTCCACGCCCAGCTTCTCGGCGCGCTCCATGTACTCCGTGACGGCCGGGATCTGGTCCGCCTGGAGCAGGGAGATGCCGACCTCGTAGCCCTTGGCCTTGAGGAAGGTGTACGCCATGCCGCCGCCGATGAGCAGCCGGTCGGCCTTGCCGAGCAGCTGGTCGATGACGGCGAGCTTGTCGGAGACCTTGGCGCCGCCGAGGGCGACGACGTAGGGCCGCTTGACGTCCTCGGTGAGCTTCTTCAGGACGGCGACCTCGGTGGCGATGAGGTGGCCCGCGTAGTGCGGCAGCTTGGCCGGCAGGTCGTACACCGAGGCGTGCCCCCGGTGCACCGCGCCGAAGCCGTCACCGACGTAGACGTCGGCGAGGGCGGCGAGCTGCTCGGCGAAGGCGCCGCGCTCGGCGTCGTCCTTGCTGGTCTCACCGGCGTTGAAGCGGAGGTTCTCGACGACCGCGACCTGACCGTCGGCGAGGCCCGCGACCACGGCCTGGGCGGACTCGCCGACCGTGTCGGTCGCGAACGCCACGTCGGCGCCGAGGAGTTCCCCGAGGCGCGCGGCGGCCGGGGCGAGGGAGAAGGCGGGGTCCGGGGCGCCCTTGGGGCGGCCCAGGTGCGAGGCGACGACCACGCGGGCGCCCGCCTCGGCCAGCGCCTTGACGGTGGGCAGGACGGCGCGGATACGGCCGTCGTCGGTGATCGTGGTGCCGTCCAGCGGCACGTTCAGGTCGGCGCGGACGAAGACCCGCTTGCCGGCGACGCCTTCGGCGAGAAGTTCGTCGATCGTCTTCATGAAGGGGACTCCTGAGGAGGGCTCGTGATCTCTCGTGATCGCTCGGAAGCGCTCGTGATCCAACAGGTCTGTTCTGCACGCGCGTCAGGGCTCGGACGGCGCGTCCCTGCGCCGCCCGAGCCCTGACTCACATCAATGCGCCTGCTCTGGATATATCAGAGCTGGTTGCCGACGAAGACCGTGAGGTCGACGAGGCGGTTGGAGTAGCCCCACTCGTTGTCGTACCAGCCGAGGATCTTCACCGAGTTGCCCTCCTGGACCATGGTCAGGGAGGAGTCGAAGGTGCAGGAGGCCGGGTCGCTGACGATGTCCGAGGAGACGATCGGGTCCTCGGTGTACGACAGGTAGCCCGCCAGGTCGCCGTCCTCGGAGGCCTTCTTGAACGCGGCGTTGACCTCGTCCTTGGTGACCTCGCGCTGCAGCTGCACGACCAGGTCGGTGGCCGAGCCGGTCGGGACCGGGACGCGCATGGCGATGCCGTCCAGCTTGCCCTTGAGCTGCGGGAGGACCAGCGCGGTCGCCTTGGCGGCACCCGTGGTGGTCGGGATGATGTTCTCGGCGGCGGCGCGGGCGCGACGCAGGTCCGAGTGCGGGAAGTCCAGGATGCGCTGGTCGTTGGTGTACGCGTGGACCGTCGTCATCAGGCCCTTGACGATACCGAAGTTCTCGTCGAGGACCTTGGCCATCGGCGCCACACAGTTGGTGGTGCAGGAGGCGTTGGAGATGACGTGGTGGTTCGCCGGGTCGTACTTGTCCTGGTTGACGCCCATCACGATGGTGATGTCCTCGTCCTTGGCCGGAGCCGAGATGAGGACCTTCTTGGCGCCGCCGGCGAGGTGCTTGGCGGCGTCGGCCTTCTTCGTGAAGATGCCCGTCGACTCGATGACGATGTCGACGCCCAGCTCGCCCCACGGGATGTCGGCGGGGTTGCGCTCGGACAGGACCTTGATGGTGTGTCCGTCGACGGTGATGGTGTCGGCGGTGTGCGACACCTCGGCCTTGAGGCGGCCCAGGATGGTGTCGTACTTCAGCAGGTGGGCGGTGGTCGCGGTGTCACCCAGGTCGTTGACAGCCACGATCTCGATGTCAGCACCCTGCTCCAGCAGCGCGCGGAAGTAGTTGCGACCGATACGACCGAAGCCGTTGATGCCTACGCGGATCGTCACGAACCGATCTCCTCGTTGGTACGCCGGCCATGCGGTGCCGGCGAGCTCTGTTTGGGATGTCCCCGACCGCCTACGACCCTACCTCTCTGAAGCCGCCGTGGTGACATTCAGATGCCTCATACACGGCACGGCGGTCCGTACCCGCCAGTAGGGGTACGGACCGCCCCGGCTTGAAGGCCGGATCACTCGATTTGGTCACCCTGCGTCATACGCGGTTGACCTCGGCGTGTCAGTCGTCAAGTGAGTCCAGGGCCTTTCCGATGAGCGCCTTGCGGTCGGCCGCCGCGGTGACGTGTTCCAGGCCGAAGCCCAGCAGCACCGTGTCGTCCGTCGTGGTCGCGCCGTAGGTCTGGAACAGGGTTCCGGTGCGCGTCCAGTCCTTGAGGACGGCCGGGCTGCCCGCGGGCGGTCCGGTCACGCTCCAGGCGCCGAGCGAGGTCTCGAAGCCCTCGGTCTCGGTGGCGGTGCCGCCGACGACGAGCGCGGCCTCGTCGGCGAGGACGCCGTGGCCGCCGGTGCTCGGGTCGGTGACGTAGGCGAGCGAGATCTCGACCGACTTCCCGGCGTACGCGCTCAGGTCGAACTCGACCTGCTTCCAGCCCTCGGAGGCACCGGTGAGGGCGTTCCACTGGCCGCTGGTGCCGCTCGCGGTGCATCCGCTCGTGGCCACGGTGAGGTAGTGGTTCAGCCAGGGGTGCTCACCCGCGTAGAAGCCGGCCTCGCAGTCCGCGGGGACGGTGGTGCTGGTGGCGCCGCCCGCCTCGGGGAGGGTCGTCCAGTCCTCGGCCCCGGTGGTGTGGGCCTCGACCAGGACGTTGTCGTAGCCGGGTTCGAGGTCCCACAGCAGTTGGGTGCGCAGGGTGGGCTTCTGGGCCGCGGTCACTCCGGTGAGGTCGACGGTCCTGGTCAGCCGCTTGTAGGCGTCGTCGGTGTGGACGGCGGCCACCATGGAGGAACCGGCGTACGGGCCGTAGGGGTTGACGGTCCCGGCGAACTGGCCGGCGCCCGCGCTGGCGAACTGCGGGTACTGGTCGGCGGGGAGCTCGTCGGAAGTGACGCTGTAGGTCCCGGCCTTGTCGAGCGGGTTGCCGGTGGCGTCGCCGAGCGCGCCGGTGAAGCCGCCGAGCCCGCCGGAGCCGGTGAAGCCGGTGGCCCCGGGAATCGACGTACGGGAGTAGGCGCCCAGGTAGTACTGGCTGAAGTCGTCCGACAGGGTGCCGCCGCCGAGGTCGACGTTGCCGCCGGCCTGCTCGCCCGCCTCGATCAGCTTGCCGCCCTCGTTGAGGTAGGCGCGCAGCTGGAGCTGGGTGGCGTTGCCCGGGACGTTCGCGCCCGTGTAGTGGACGACGGTGTCGAAGTGGCCCAGCACGCCGAGCGCGTCGGGTGCGCCCTGCGTGGCGACGTCCCAGACGACCGCCCGGTGGCCGTTGGCCTTGAGCGCGTCGACGTACTTCTGCGCGTGCGTGGCGGTGGCGCCTTCCTCGGCGACGACGAGGACGTCCGCGCGCGGCCGTTCGGCAACCGTGTACGTGAAGTGCGCGCTGGAGACGGGCTTTCCGCTTCTCGTCTCGCCGGTGAACCACACCTCGACCTTGTCGCCCACGTCGCCGTCGGCGACCTTGGCCCGGTACTCGTCGAAGTAGAGGTTGTCCTCACCGCCGTACGTCTGGCCGCCCTTCCAGGGCCGCAGGGCCATGTCGTGCGTACGGCCGCCGTTGACGCGGTACTTGAGCTCCTTGTCGCGCACCGACTTGCGTACGACGACGGAGACCTCCTGGTCGGCGCCGCGGGAGTACGACGTGGTGAAGGGGTCCGTGGTGAAGTCGGCTGCCTTCAGGCCGACCGAGGACTTGGGCTGGTCGGGCCTGGCGGCGGACTCGGCGACCGAGAGCGCGAACGGGATGTTCTTGGCGAACTCGTCCTGGATCAGCTTCTCGTCGTCCGGGAAGTTGAAGACCGACTGGCAGTCCCTGGCGTTCCACTGGTCGTTCGGGTCGATGTTCGACGCGGTCTGGCAGGTCGACATCTCGGGCGTGAACATCGCCAGGCCGTTGACGTTCGACGCGTGGCCGTCCGCCTCGCCGTTGGTGGTGTACAGCTCCGAGGAGACCTGCGGGTGGTAGCCGGGGATCGCGGAGTTGTCGGGGGTGCCGGCGAGCGCCTTGTACATGACGTCGTCGGGCGTGTCGGTGGCCACCTGCCAGCCGACTCCGTAGAGGAGGAGTTCGGCGGCGGAGTGGTAGTTGATGCCGTAGGTGAAGTCGATGCGCTTCTGGAAGGCGTCGATCGCCTTGGTCTCGGGCTCGGAGGCCGGGGACGCGCCGCGGTAGGTCTCGCTGGTGGGGTTGGGGGACGAACCCTCGTCGTCGTAGCCCCACTTGTAGGCGAAGTTGCGGTTGAGGTCGACGCCGTCACCGGTGCTGATGGTGCCGTCGCCGTTGATGTCCCGCAGGTTCTTGCGCCACAGGCGGGTGCTGGAGTCCTGGAACGTGTAGTCGTAGCCGTCGGGGTTGGCCGAGAGGACGAACCACAGCTCGGTCGAGTCGACGATCTTCTTGATGCGTCTGTCCGTCTTGTAGTTGTCCAGGTAGTGGTGCATCAGGCGCCGGGTCATCTCCGGCGTGATCCACTCGCGCGCGTGCTGGTTGGACATGTAGAGGACGGCGGGCTTGGAGCCGTCCTTGGTCTTCTTGGCGTTCTTGGTGAGCTTGACGGCCAGGATGTCCTGTCCGCCGACCGTCTTGCCGATGGAGACGACCTTGGTGAGGCCGGGGTTCTCCTGTCCGGTGCGGACGATCTCCTCCTTGAGGCCGCCGCTTCCGCTGTACGGGCGGTACACGCCCTCGGCGGCCTTCGCGGTGCGGTCCTCGGCCTTGGCGGACAGGTCGTGCTCGGTGAGCTCGACGCCCTTCTTCTCCAACTTCTCGGCCTGGTCGTCGGTGAGGTAGACCTCGACGGTGGCCGTGCCCTTCTCGGGCGCCTGTTCACTGAGTTCGTGCCCGTCCTGGCCGGCCTCCAGCAGCAGGGGTATCTGCTTCTTGGTGACCTCGGCGCGGAAGACCTTGACCTCGTTCGGATCGGTCTCCTGCGAACTTCCTTGCTGGGCCTGGGCGATGGGTGCGATGCTCGCTCCGCCTATCAGGAGCGCGCCGACAGCGAGGATCGATCTCGCTCTGTGTCTCATGAACCCCCCTAGCAGTGATTCGCCACAGTGACGAATGACTGCCAGGCTCATGCCACTTCACGGCCCAGTCAAGAGTGCCGCAAAGACCGACAAACACCGGTGCCGACGCCCAAGTGGACGTCGGCACGGGCAGGTTGACGATCTTTCACTCAGCTCACGAGATTGTCCGCCAGCTCCTCGCTGAGGTTGGCCTCCGTGCCGGGAATGCCGAGGTCCTGGGCTCGCTTGTCGGCCATGGCCAGCAGTCGGCGGATCCGGCCGGCGACGGCGTCCTTGGTCAGCGGCGGGTCGGCGAGCGCGCCCAGCTCCTCGAGGGAGGCCTGCTTGTGCTCCATGCGCAGGCGTCCGGCGGCGGCGAGGTGCTCGGGGACCTCCTCGCCGAGGATCTCCAGGGCACGCTGGACGCGGGCGCCGGCGGCGACGGCCGCGCGCGCGGAACGCCGGAGGTTGGCGTCGTCGAAGTTGGCGAGACGGTTCGCCGTGGCGCGGACCTCGCGGCGCATCCGGCGCTCCTCCCAGGCCAGCACCGACTCGTGCGCGCCGAGGCGGGTGAGCAGTGCGCCGATCGCGTCGCCGTCCCGGACGACCACGCGGTCCACGCCGCGCACCTCGCGGGCCTTGGCGGCGATCGACAGCCGACGCGCCGCGCCGACCAGGGCGAGCGCGGCCTCGGGGCCCGGGCAGGTCACTTCGAGGGAGGAGGAGCGGCCGGGCTCGGTGAGCGAGCCGTGCGCCAGGAAGGCACCACGCCAGGCGGCCTCGGCATCACACGTGGCCCCGGAGACCACCTGCGGGGGCAGGCCGCGGATCGGGCGGCCGCGCCCGTCGACCAGGCCGGTCTGGCGGGCCAGCTGGTCACCGCCCGCGACCACGCGCACGACATAGCGCGAGCCGCGACGCAGCCCGCCCGGCGCCATCACGATCAGCTCGGAGCTGTGGCCGAAGATCTCCAGGATGTCCCGCTTGAGCCGGCGGGCCGCCATCGCGGTGTCCAGCTCCGCCTCGATCACGATGCGCCCGCTGACCAGGTGGAGGCCGCCGGCGAACCGCAGAATGGCGGAGACCTCCGCCTTCCTGCAGCAGGTCCGGGTGACGGGGAGCCGGGAGATCTCATCCTTCACCGCTGCCGTCATCGCCATGGGCCGATCCTTCCATGCATCCGAAAAATACGGTCGTACGCGGCGGCGAGCAGCTCCGGGTCGTGCCGGGGCGTCCCGTCCGGCCGGGCCACCGGGGCCAGCTCGACCGCGGCACCGAGCCGCTTGGCGGCCTCGGTGAGCACATCCCGGTCCGGCACGGCGGCCTCGTCGGCCAGCACCACGTCCAGGGCGAGTTTAGGGGCGTGTCGTCCCAAAACCTCCAAATGACGCTGCGGTGAGAAGCCTTCGGTTTCTCCCGGCTGCGGGGCGAGGTTCAGGGAGAGTACCCGGCGCGCCTTCGTCTCGGTGAGGGCGTCCAGGAGTTCCGGCACGAGCAGATGCGGGATGACGGAGGAGAACCAGGAGCCGGGGCCGAGCACCACCCAGTCCGCGTCCCGGACGGCGGCGACGGCCTCCGGCACGGCGGGCGGGTCGGACGGCACGACGTGCACCGACTGCACCTCACCGGGGGTGAGGGCGACGTTGGCCTGGCCGCGGACGGTGTCGACGGCCTCGGGCTGGTCCGGGTCGTGCCCCTTGACCAGGGCCTGGAGCTCCAGCGGTACGGCGGACATGGGCAGCACCCGCCCGTGCGCGCCGAGCAGCTTGCCGACCAGGTCGAGGGCCTGGACGTGGTCGCCGAGCTGCTCCCACAGGGCGACGATCAGCAGATTGCCGACCGCGTGGTCGTGCAGGTCGCCCTTGGAGTGGAAGCGGTGCTGGATGACGCGGGACCAGGTCTGCCCCCAGTCGTCGTCGCCGCACAGCGCGGCCAGCGCCTTGCGCAGGTCACCGGGCGGCAGCACGCCCAGTTCGTCGCGCAGGCGGCCGCTGGAGCCGCCGTCGTCGGCCACGGTGACGACGGCGGTGAGGTCACCGGTGATCCGGCGCAGCGCGGCGAGCGAGGCGGACAGGCCCATGCCGCCGCCGAGGGCGACGACCTTGGGCTGGGTGCCCCGGCGGCGGGGCCTGGCGCCCCGGGCCTCGACGGGCCGGGCGGCACGCGACTCGGGCACGGCCCGGCGCAGCCTGCTCAGCCGCGGAGTACGTCCGGTCATTCCCGTCCCATGTCCCGGTGCACGACCACCGTCTCCACGCCCTGGGAGGCCAGGCGCGCCGCGAGCTTCTCGGATGTGGCGACCGAGCGGTGCTTGCCGCCGGTGCAGCCGACCGCGATGGTCACGTACCGCTTGCCCTCGCGACGGTATCCGGCCGCGATGAGCTGGAGCAGTTCGGAGTAGCGGTCGATGAACTCCTTCGCGCCGGGCTGGTTGAAGACGTACGCCGACACCTCCTCGTTGAGGCCGGTGAAGGGGCGCAGCTCCGGGACCCAGTGCGGGTTGGGCAGGAACCGCATGTCCACGACCAGGTCGGCGTCGACCGGCAGGCCGTACTTGAAGCCGAAGGACATGACCGTCGCCCGCAGCTCGGGCTCCTCCTCGCCGGCGAACTGGGCGTCCATCTTGGCCCGCAGCTCGTGCACGTTGAGGCTGGAGGTGTCGATCACCAGGTCGGCGTCGCCGCGCAGCTCGCGCAGCAGCTCGCGCTCGGCCGCGATGCCGTCGACGATACGGCCGTCGCCCTGGAGGGGGTGCGGGCGGCGCACCGACTCGAAGCGGCGCACCAGGGCGTCGTCCGAGGACTCCAGGAACACGATCCGGCGCGTCACACCCCGGGTGTCGAGGTCGGAGAGGGACTCGCGGAGGTTGTCGAAGAAGCGCCGGCCACGGACATCGACGACCACCGCGATCCGCGCCACGTTGCCCTGGGAGCGGGCGCCGAGCTCCACCATGGTGGGGATCAGCGCGGGCGGGAGGTTGTCGACGACGAACCAGCCGAGGTCCTCCAGACACTTGGCGGCCGTCGAGCGGCCGGCCCCGGACATGCCGGAGATGATCACCAGCTCGGGGATGGCCGCTTCGGGGACCCCTGCTGAGTCGATACCCGTACTCACCTGTGCTCCGTCTTCCTGGCGTGCGTGCTGCTGGGTGAGATCCTCGCCGCCGTTCTTGTGGGTTTCCCGAGCCTGTCGATCTCGGTCGGCCGTGGGTTGTGTGTCGTGCTCGCTCATCTCTCCTGCCCCCGTCGTTCGTCCGGGGCGCCCGCGGACACGGACTCCCCCGAGGTCTCCGCCGTCGTATCGGATTCCTCGTCTTCCATGATCTCTCCAGTCGCCGTGTTGACGGCGGGTGCGGCCGGGGCCGCCTGGGCGAGGGCCACGGCGATCGTCTCGGCCGTCTTGCGGCCTATGCCCGGGACCTCGCAGATCTGGTCGATTGTCGCGGATCGCAGCTTCTTCACCGAACCGAAGTGCTTGATCAGCGCCTGCTTGCGAGTCTCACCGAGGCCGGGCACGTCGTCCAACGGGCTCGACCGGAAACGCTTGGCTCGCTTGGTGCGCTGGTAGGTGATCGCGAAGCGGTGGGCCTCGTCCCGGACCCGCTGGAGCAGATAGAGGCCCTCGCTGGTGCGGGGCAGGACGACCGGATCGTCCTCGCCGGGCAGCCAGACCTCCTCCAGCCGCTTGGCGAGACCGCAGACGGCGATGTCGTCGATACCGAGCTCGTCCAGGGCCCGCTGGGCGGCCGCGACCTGCGGCTGTCCGCCGTCGACGACGACGAGCTGGGGTGGGTAGGCGAAGCGCTTGGGGCGGCCCTCGTCGTCCTTGAAGCTGTCGGCGAGCGGGGCGGAGGCGGTGCCGGTGAGGGGATCGGAGGTGGTGAGGGGACCGTCACTTTCGGAGGGCGCGCCGGTGTCCTCGCCGTCGGCCCACTCGCCTGTCTTCTCCTTCTCGGCGAGGTAGCGCTTGAAGCGGCGGGTGATCACCTCGTGCATGGAGCGGACGTCGTCCTGGCCCTCGAAGCCCTTGATCTGGAAGCGGCGGTACTCGCTCTTGCGCTGCAGCCCGTCCTCGAAGACGACCATGGAGGCCACGACGTCGTCACCCTGGAGGTGGGAGATGTCGTAGCACTCGATCCTGAGCGGGGCGCTGTCGAGGTCGAGGGCGTCGGCGATCTCCTCCAGGGCACGCGAGCGCGTGGTCAGGTCGGAGGCGCGCTTGGTCTTGTGCAGGACGAGCGCCTGCTGGGCGTTGCGCTCGACGGTCTCCATGAGGGCTCGCTTGTCGCCGCGCTGGGGGATGCGCAGCGAGACGTTCGAGCCGCGGCGGCCCGTCAGCCACTCCTGCACCGGGTCCAGCGGGTCTGGCAGGGCCGGGACGAGGACCTCCTTGGGCACGGCGTCCCCGGTCTCCTCGCCGTAGAGCTGCTGGAGGGCGTGCTCGACGAGGGCGCCTGTGGTGATCTCCTCCACCTTGTCGGTGACCCAGCCGCGCTGGCCGCGCACCCGGCCGCCGCGGACGTGGAAGATCTGCACGGCCGCTTCGAGCTCGTCCTCGGCGACCGCGATGAGGTCGGCGTCGGTCGCGTCGGCGAGCACGACCGCGTTCTTCTCCATGGCCTTCTTCAGGGCCTCGATGTCGTCGCGCAGGCGGGCGGCCCGCTCGTACTCCATCTCATCAGCCGCCTCCATCATCTGCTTCTCCAGGCGGCGCAGATAGGTGCCCGTGCGGCCGGTCATGAAGTCGCAGAACTCCTCGGCCAGTTCACGGTGCTCCTCGTCGGAGACCCGTCCCACGCAGGGCGCGGAGCACTTGCCGATGTAGCCGAGCAGGCAGGGGCGGCCGGTGCGGGAGGCGTTCTTGAACACGCCGGCCGAGCAGGTGCGGACCGGGAAGACACGCAGGAGGAGGTCGACGGTGTCGCGGATCGCCCACGCGTGCGCGTACGGCCCGAAGTACCTCACGCCCTTCTTCTTGTGACCGCGCATCACCTGCACCCGCGGGAACTCCTCGTTCATCGTCACCGCGAGGTACGGGTAGCTCTTGTCGTCGCGGTACTTGACGTTGAACCGGGGGTCGTACTCCTTGATCCAGGAGTACTCCAGCTGAAGGGCCTCGACCTCCGTGGACACCACGGTCCACTCCACGGACGCCGCCGTGGTGACCATCGAGCGGGTGCGCGGGTGCAGGCCCGCCAGGTCCTGGAAGTAGTTCGCCAGGCGCTGGCGCAGGCTCTTCGCCTTTCCGACGTAGATCACCCGGCGGTGCTCGTCACGGAACCTGTACACCCCGGGAGAGTCGGGGATCTGTCCCGGCTTGGGGCGGTAGCTGGAGGGGTCGGCCATGTCTCACACCCTACTGGCGAGCAGTGACAGTCCGACGAGGCTGTGGACAACGGCCCGGCCATCGGGCTCGGCGGCCTGGGTCCGGGGCACGTGGGGTGGCGGGTGTCCCGGAATCCAGCAGGTGGCGGGGGATCCGCAGCGCTTCCGCCGGCGGCCACGCGGTCCGCGGCCGCACTCGTCACGCTGCCCGATCGTGAGCGCTCAGCCCCTGCCCGACAGGTCGCTCCTCCCCGCGAGCAGGTGGCCCCAACCGCGGCCCTCGGCGCCGGCGGGTCGGTGGCGTGGACGCCGGGGTCACCCGCCTCCTCCCGCCGCAGATGATCAGCTCGGCAGTGGAACCACTCCGCGGCTGCGTGTGGCGATCTGTAGTGACCATCCGGATCTTCACGCACAACGCCCGGAAGAACAACGTGACTTGAGGCAGACGCGTCGTGACTCGGCCAGGGTGCGGTGCTGTTGGGCATCAGGTGTTGTCGGGACTTGGTCAACACGCTTCAATGCGGGGGAACTCAGGGCCCTGAACGACGGCGTACGGATGTGAAGACCCCCGCCGCGCCGACGAAGTGGCCCGGACCAGCTGCGCGACCCGGTCTGACCAGCCGTTGTGAACAACCACAGAAAGGCCCCTGCATGCCGCACGCAACACAGCACGTGGACATCCCCGCCATCGTCACCGCGGAACTGGACACGGCCCTGCGAGGCGGCCCCTTCCATGTCGCCCTGCGCGCCGCGATAGCCGCCCGGGGACTGCCGCTGCAACGCGTGCAGCACCATCTGTCCCGTCGCGGTGTGAAGGTCGGCGTCACCAGCCTGAGCTACTGGCAGCAGGGCGCCCGCAGGCCGCAGCGCCCCGAGTCGCTGCGTGCGGTACGCGCGCTGGAGGAGATCCTCCAGCTGCCGGAGGAGTCACTGATCCGACTGCTCGCCGAGGTCGACGACCACTCCGGCCTCCAGCGGCCGGCGGCGCGTTCCTATCGCTCCCTGGTGGAGGCCTCGGGTGTCCTGGAGCGTTTGCTGGCCGAGCTGGACTGGCCGATGGACGGTGGTCTGCACACCCTCGCCCACCATGAGCGGGTACGGATCGGGGCCCGCCGCGAGCTGGCGGGCCGCGAGTCGCACCACATCGTGCGTGCCCACAAGGACGGTGTGGACCGCTACGTCGCCGTCCACCACGGCGACCCCGGATGCGCGCCGGAGCGCATGACGGTGCACGCCCTGGAGAATTGTCGCACCGGCCGGGTCCGGTGGCACGAGGAAACCGGTGTCCTCGTGGCCGAGCTGCTCTTCGGCACTCGGCTGCGGGCGGGCGAGACCCACCTCTTCCGGCACGGCGTCGAGGACGGGACGGCCGGCGTGTCCCGCGAGTACGCCCGTGGGTTCCCGCTCGCGGGCGGCCAGTACGCCCTCCAGGTCCGCTTCGCCGAGAACACCCTCCCCGTCCACTGCCACCGCTTCTCCCAGCACTCGGCGGCGGCTCCGCGTAGTGGCCGCCAGGGACTCGCCCTCAGCGGTCTGCACCGGTCCGTCCATCTGGTCGAGCCCCGGGTGCGGACGGGGATCGTGGGCATCGGGTGGGAGTGGGAGTGAGCGGGCGCCTCCAGCCGCGCCTGTGCTGCCCCGGTGTTCCCACGGCTCGGCACAGCCGACGGTTCCAGCCACCTCGGCACGGCTGACCACCGCTTTCTGAGCCGCATGCCCCTGGCCATGCCTCCCTGGCCATGGCCCCTTGCCCTCCCCGCACCGGTCGAGCTCCGGCACGTAAACGATTGCGCAAGCGTTTACGTCCGGCGCTGGATGGGATACCTTCCCGGCCAGAGGAACCGCGGCTGCCCAGGGAGGGGCGCGGCACAGGAGGGGATCTCGATGGCCACCATGGCGGACGTCGCGCGGAGCGCAGGTGTGTCCGTGGCGACCGTCTCGCATGTGCTGAACGGCACCCGGCCGGTGCTGCCCCACACCCGGCAGGCGGTGCTGGAGGCCATGGACGAGCTGGGCTACACGCCCAACACCCTCGCCCGCTCCCTGGTGACATCCCGCACCCGGTCCATCGGGCTCGCGGTCTCGGCGATCAGCAACCCGTACTTCACGGAGATACTCCAGGGCGTCGAGGCCGGCGCCCTGGAACACGGCTACAGCCTGCTCATCGCGGACCCGCACGACGATCCGGAGCATGAACGCAAGGTCGTCCAGCTCCTGCACGAACGCCGCGTGGACGGCATGATCGTCGCGCCCTCGGCCGACCCGCGCGAGCTCCTCGCCTACCTCGGGCGTCACAAGGTGCCGACCGTCCTCCTCGACCGCGTGGTCGACGCCCCGGCGGACGGCACGACGCGGTTCGACCAGGTCTGCGCCGACAGCGCCGGGCCCATGGCCCAGTTGGTGACCCATCTCGCCGGCCTCGGTCACCGTCGGATCGCCCTGGTCGCCGGTCTGCCGGGACTCAGCACCACCGGCGAGCGGCTCACCGGATACCGGGACGGCCTGGCGACGGCCGGGCTCGGGTACGACGACCGCCTCGTCGTCCACGGCGACTCCGAGTCCGCCGGTGCCGAGCGTGCCACCGCCGCGCTGCTGTCACTCGCCTCGCCTCCCACCGCGCTGGTCACCGCCAACAACGCCATGACCATCGGCGCCCTGCGCGCCCTGCGCGGCCACGGCATGTCCGTGCCCGACGACATCGCGTTGTGCTGCTTCGACGACTTCGCCTGGGCCGACCTGTTCTCGCCCAGGCTCACCGCGATAGCCCAGCCCAGCAGGGAGATCGGCGCCCAGGCTGTCCGCGTGCTCCTGGACCGCCTCGCCGCACCGGACCTGCCCGCCCGGACCTTGCGGCTCCCTTGCGCCTTTGTGCACCGCACCTCATGTGGGTGCCCCGAACAGCCCCTGACGTCCGTGAAAGGAACCATCTCGTGATCGTCGTCGCCGGTGAGGCCCTGATCGACCTGGTACCGCAGGGCACGGGCGCCCTCGCGGGCCTGAAGCCGGCGCTCGGCGGCGGCCCCTACAACACCGCCGTGGCCCTCGGTCGCCTCGGCTCCCCCACCGCGTTCTGCTCGCGCACCTCCTACGACGCCTTCGGTGAGGCCCTGCTCGACGGGCTGCGGGAGGCCGGGGTGGACGTGTCGGCCGTGCAGCGCGGCATGGAGCCGACGACCCTCGCGGTCGCCACCATCGACGCGCACGGCTCGGCCGCCTACTCCTTCTACGTCGAGGGCACCGCCGACCGGCTCTTCACGGCACCTTCGGAGCTGCCCGCGGCGACACGCGCGGTCTCCTTCGGTACCTGCTCGCTCGTCCTGGAACCGGGGGCGAGCGCCTATGAGGAGCTGATGCGGAGCGCGGCCGCGCAAGGGGTGTTCACCGCGCTCGACCCGAACATCCGGGCCGGACTCATTCCCGACCCGGACGGCTACCGGGCACGGTTCAAGAGCTGGCTTCCCTCGGTGTCGCTGCTCAAGCTCTCCGAGGAGGACGCGCTGTGGCTGGGCGGCACGCCGCGTGAATGGCTGGCCGCGGGACCTGCGGCCGTTGTGATCACCCACGGCGGCGACGGGCTGACGGCCTTCACACGGGACGGCGCCGTGCACTCCGTTCCGGGCGAGGAGGTGGACGTCGTGGACACGATCGGTGCGGGCGACACCGTGAACGCGGCCCTGCTGCACGGCCTGGCCGCCCAGGACCGCCTGTCCGCCGAGGCGCTCGCGGGACTGGGCGCCGACGGCTGGACACGGCTGCTGCGGTTCGCGGCGCGGGCTGCCGCGATCACCTGTTCCCGGGCGGGCGCCGAGCCGCCGTACGCCTCCGAACTGGGGGACTTCTAGGAGGCGTTCCGCTCTCTTCCGTTCCACTGTTGAGCAGTCAAGGTTCGTCATGGCCGCAGCGATCGGGCCGCTGATGATCCAACGCGCGGCGCCCCGCGGGGAGTTCCCACGGGGCGCCGCGCTTTTCTGGAATTGTTCGGACTCGTGGCCCGTGGCCTGACGTTCGTGACCTGTGGCTCGTGGCTCGCGGACGTCAGGCCTTGCGGGCCCGCGTCGTCTTCTTCGCGGGCGTCGCCTTGGTCGCCGCTGCCGCCTTCTTGGTGACTCCGGCGGCCTTGCCGGTGGCCTTGTTGTTGGCCGTCTTCGTGGTCCTGGCCGTCGCCGTCTTCTTCGCCGTCGACGCCGCCGCGACGGTCTTCTTGGCCGCCGCCTTGCGCGGGGCCTTCACCGAGGCCGCGTCGCTGATCCGGTCGGCGCCGAGGATCTCGCGCAGGAACTTGCCGGTGTGGCTGGTCGGGACCGCTGCGACCTCCTCGGGTGTGCCCTCGGCGATGACGAGGCCACCGCCGGCGCCGCCCTCGGGACCCATGTCCACGACCCAGTCGGCCGTCTTGATCACATCGAGGTTGTGCTCGATGACGATGACCGTGTTGCCCTTGTCGACGAGGCCGGCCAGAACCGTCAGCAGCTTGCTGATGTCCTCGAAGTGCAGACCGGTGGTCGGCTCGTCGAGGACGTAGACCGTGCGGCCTGTGGAGCGCTTCTGGAGCTCGCTGGCGAGCTTCACTCGCTGGGCCTCACCGCCGGACAGGGTGGTCGCGGACTGGCCGAGCCGGACGTAGCCGAGACCGACGTCGTTCAGCGTCTTGAGGTGACGGTTGATCGCCGGGACGGCCTCGAAGAAGTCCATAGCCTCCTCGATCGGCATGTTCAGGACCTCGGAGATGGACTTGCCCTTGTAGTGGACCTCCAGGGTCTCCCGGTTGTACCGGGCACCGTGGCAGACCTCGCACGGGACGTAGACGTCCGGGAGGAAGTTCATCTCGATCTTGATCGTGCCGTCGCCCGCGCAGTTCTCGCAGCGGCCGCCCTTGACGTTGAAGGAGAACCGGCCCGGCATGTAGCCGCGGACCTTCGCCTCGGTCGTCTCGGCGAACAGCTTGCGGATGTGGTCGAAGACACCGGTGTAGGTCGCCGGGTTCGAGCGCGGGGTGCGGCCGATGGGCGACTGGTCGACGTGTACGACCTTGTCGACGAGGTCGTCGCCGTCCACGCGCGTGTGCCGCCCGGGGACGTTGCGCGCGCCGTTGAGCTCGCGCGCCAGGTGCGTGTACAGGATGTCGTTGACCAGCGTCGACTTGCCGGATCCGGACACGCCCGTGACCGCGGTGAACACACCCAGCGGGAACGAGACGTCGATGTCCTGGAGGTTGTTCTCCCGCGCTCCGTGCACGGTGAGCCGCCGGGTCGGGTCCTGCGGGCGGCGGATGTCGGGCAGCGGGATGGCCTTCTTGCCGGACAGGTACTGGCCGGTCTGCGACTCGGCGTTGGCGAGCAGCTCCTTCAGGGAGCCGCTGTGGACGACCTTGCCGCCGTGCTCACCGGCGCCGGGGCCGATGTCGACGATCCAGTCGGCGACCTTGATGGTGTCCTCGTCGTGCTCGACGACGATGAGCGTGTTGCCCATGTCGCGCAGCCGGACGAGGGTCTCGATCAGCCGGTGGTTGTCGCGCTGGTGCAGACCGATGGACGGCTCGTCGAGGACGTACAGCACACCCACGAGTCCGGAGCCGATCTGGGTGGCGAGGCGGATGCGCTGGGCCTCGCCGCCGGAGAGGGTGCCCGCCGCGCGGTTCAGCGAGAGGTAGTCCAGGCCGACGTCGACCAGGAACCGCAGCCGCTCGTTGACCTCCTTCAGCACGCGTTCGGCGATCTTCTTGTCGCGGGCGTTGAGCTTCAGCTTGCCCAGGAAGTCCGCGCAGTCGCTGATGGACATCGCCGAGACCTCGGCGATCGACTTCTCCATGATCGTGACCGCGAGGACGATCGGCTTCAGGCGCGTGCCCTCACAGGTGGGGCAGGGCACCTCGCGCATATAGCCCTCGAAGCGCTCGCGGCTGGCGTCGCTCTCGGCCTCGCTGTGCCGGCGCTTGACGAAGGGGACGGCCCCTTCGAACGGCGTCGTGTAGACACGCTCGCGGCCGTACCGGTTGCGGTACCGGACCTCGATCTGCGTCTTGTGGCCGTGGAGCAGGGCCTTCTTGGCGCGCTGCGGCAGGCCCGCGAAGGGGATGTCCGTCCGGAATCCCAGCGCGTCGGCGAGGGCGCCGATCAGGCGGCCGAAGTAGTCCTTGGTGTGGCCGTGCGACCAGGGGTGGATGGCGCCCTCGTCGAGGGACTTGTCCTCGTCCGGGACGATCAGCTCGGGGTCGACCTCCATGCGCGTGCCGATACCGGTGCACTCGGGGCAGGCGCCGAAGGGCGAGTTGAAGGAGAAGGAGCGCGGCTCCAGCTCCTCGAAGGACAGGTCGTCGTACGCGCAGTACAGGTGCTCCGAGTACATGCGCTCGCGCTCGGGGTCGTCCGCGGGGAGGTCGACGAAGTCGAGCACGACCATGCCGCCGGACAGGCCGAGGGCGGTCTCCACGGAGTCGGTGAGCCGGCGCTTGGCGGAGTCCTTCACCGTGAGACGGTCGACGACCACCTCGATGGTGTGCTTCTCCTGCTTCTTCAGCGTCGGCGGGCTGGACAGCTGGATCGTCTCGCCGTCCACGCGCGCGCGGGAGTAGCCCTTGGTCTGGAGGTCGGCGAAGAGATCGACGAACTCGCCCTTGCGCTCGCGCACCAGCGGCGACAGCACCTGGAAGCGGCTCCCCTCCGGCAGCTCCAGGACCTTGTCGACGATGGCCTGCGGCGACTGGCGCGAGATCGGGCGGCCGCACTGGGGGCAGTGGGGCTTGCCGATGCGCGCGAAGAGCAGCCGCAGATAGTCGTAGACCTCGGTGATGGTGCCGACTGTCGAGCGCGGGTTGCGCGAGGTCGACTTCTGGTCGATGGAGACCGCCGGGGACAGTCCCTCGATGAAGTCGACATCGGGCTTGTCCATCTGGCCGAGGAACTGCCGGGCGTACGAGGACAGTGACTCCACGTAGCGCCGCTGTCCCTCGGCGAAGATGGTGTCGAAGGCCAGCGAGGACTTGCCCGACCCTGACAGGCCCGTGAAGACGATGAGCGAGTCGCGCGGCAGGTCGAGCGAGACATTCTTGAGGTTGTGCTCGCGCGCGCCACGGACGATGAGACGGTCGGCCACGCCGGTCCGCACCTTTCTTGAGAGAAGTGACAGGGGGCGAGGCCCCCGTGTGTTCTCGGCTTCGAGGCCCCCGTGGTTTTCAGACTAGGGGGAGCCACTGACAACGCCGGTCGGTTTCCCGGATGCGACAACAATCCCCGGCCATCCAGCATGCCCGACGTCAGGACCGACCCTATAGCACGCGCATTCGATTTACGGCACTCGTTCACCACCTTCACCCAAAGGTGTGGCGGGACTAATGTCAGCACCATGATTGATCACGCTCGTGACCTGGTGTCTGTACGTGAAGCGACGGAACGGCTGCTCACCGCAGCGGCCAAGATGGACAACGTGTCGGTGGCCGAGCCGTCACGGCTTCCGGGCTGGAGCCGTGGCCATGTCCTCGCCCATGTCGCCCGTAACGCGGACGCCCTCGTGAACGTCCTCGACGGGCGCCCCATGTACGCCTCGGCCACGGCGAGGGACGCCGACATCGAGCGGGACGCCCCGCGACCTCTCGGCGTCCAGCTCACCGACGTACGAGAGAGCGCGGCCCGTTTCCAGGAGACGGGGGCGGCGCCCGCGGACTGGTCCCGCACCGTGGAGCTGCGCAACGGGGTCACCGACGCGGCGGCCCGGGTGCCGTTCCGGCGGTGGGTCGAGGTGGAGCTGCACCATGTGGATCTCGGGATCGGGTACGAGCTGGAGGATCTGCCGGCGGAGTTCGTGGAGCGGGAGATCGACTTCCTCGCCGAGCGGTTCTCCGGACACCCCGATGTCCCGCCGACCCGTCTGACGGACGGCACGCGTGCGTGGAGCACGGGCCGGGAGGCGGGCGCTGCGGAGATCACCGTCCGAGGTCCCGGCCCGGATCTGCTCGGCTGGCTCGCCGGGCGCCGCGACGGGGCCGGGCTGACCGTGGAAGGCGGCACCCTGCCGTCGCTGCCCCCGCTGTAGTCGCCCGGCGCTCCTTCCAGGGGGCCGTGCTGTCGCCGTAGCGGCTGGACAGCCCCTGGGCCGCTCCGCCGCTATAGGCTGCCGACATGACGTACAGCGGACAGGTGACGGTCGGTGGCCCCGCCGACGTGCATGAGCTCAAGGACCTGATGATCACCAAGATCGCGGTCGGCCCGATGAACAACAACGCCTATCTGCTGCGCTGCCGGGCCACGGACGAGCAACTGCTCATCGATGCCGCCAACGACGCGGACACGCTGATCGGCATGATCGGTGACGACGGCATCGCGTCCGTCGTCACCACGCACCAGCACGGCGACCACTGGCAGGCGCTCGCCGCGGTCGTCGAGGCCAGCGGCGCGCGCACGTACGCCGGCCGGGAGGACGCCGACGGCATCCCGGTGCCGACCGACGTCCTGGTCGACGACGGCGACGTCATCCGGGTGGGGCACGTGGAACTCACCGCGCGCCATCTGGTCGGGCACACGCCCGGCTCCATCGCGCTGGTCTACGACGACCCGCACGGACATCCCCATGTGTTCACCGGGGACTGTCTGTTCCCGGGCGGTGTGGGCAACACCCGCAAGGACCCGAAGGCGTTCGCCAGTCTGATCCACGACGTGGAGACGAAGATCTTCGACGTCCTGCCGGACGAGACATGGGTCTACCCCGGGCACGGCAACGACACGTCGCTGGGCGCGGAGCGGCCGCATCTGCCGGAGTGGCACGCGCGGGGCTGGTGACCGCGGAGCTGGTGAACCGCGGGCTCGGTGAGCACGCGCGCCGTGCGTGCCCCGCGCACGCGCCCCGTGTGAATCCTTCACACGCGCCGGTGCCATGCGCGCGCTCCCGGCGTACGTAGTTGCGCAGTCAACTGGAAGGAGCCCCGCACAGGATGACGGCTCCTGAGCGGTACGGGCCGCCGGCCTTCAATCCCCGCCCTCGGCCGGCGGCCCCGGCGGCTGCCGAGGGAAGTGTTCACAGGCAGAGGGAAGTGTTCACAAGAACGCAACACCCGTTCCCACTATGCGGAAACCGGCCGTCGTGACCTCGACAAACACGACGCTGTCCTGACAATCTCCCGCCATGCCTCTCGCCGCTCGCACGCTGCGCCACACCGTTGCCGTCGCCGTCGCCACGACCTCCCTGCTCGCCACCGCTGTCGGCTGTGCTCCACAGCCGGACGAGAAGGCCGCCGACACACCGTCGGGGTCCGGCGGGAACACCTGCGCCAAGGGCGAGTTGGCCACCAAGACCTCCGGCAAGCTGACGATCGCCACCGACGAGCCGGCGTACGAACCCTGGTTCAAGGACGACAAGCCGGCCAACGGTGAAGGCTTCGAGTCGGCCGTGGCGTACGCCGTGGCGAAGCAGCTCGGCTACGACAGGAGTGCCGTCGTCTGGCAGAGCGTGCCGTTCAACAAGGCCTTCGCGCCCGGCGAGAAGACCTTCGACTTCGACATCAACCAGGTGTCGATCAGCGACGAGCGCAAGAAGGCCGTGGACTTCTCCTCCGGCTACTACGACGTCCGCCAGGCCGTCATCGCGCTGAAGGACAGCAAGGCCGCCAAGGCGAAGAGCGTGGCGGACCTGAAGGGCCTCAAGCTGGGCGCCCAGGTCGGCACCACCAGCCTCGGCTACATCGACGACGTGGTGAAGCCGACGCGGGAACCCGCCGCGTACGCCAAGAACGACCAGGCCAAGTCCGCGCTGAAGAACGGCCAGGTCGACGCCATCGTGGTCGACCTGCCGACCGCCTTCTACATCACCGCCGCCGAGGTGACGGACGCGACGATCGTCGGCCAGTTCGAGAACCAGGGCGGCGCCGCGGAGCAGTTCGGGCTCGTGCTCGACAAGGGCAGCGCCCTGACCTCTTGTGTGACGGACGCCGTGGACACCCTGCGCGACGACGGCACCCTGGCCGAGCTGGAGCAGAAGTGGTTGTCGGACGCCGTAGACGCCCCGGTGCTCAAGTGACGGTCACCAAGGAGGAGTCCGGCCAGGAGGGCGCGGACGACAACGGCGGCAGGTCCGGCGAGGGCGACGGCTACGTCCCCTCGCAGCGACGTCTCGACCGCGAGCGCCACAAGCGTGCCCGGGCGCGGCGCGCCACGGCGATAGCGGCCCTGTCCACCCTGGTCACGGCCGTCGTCCTCTACCTGGTCGTGGTCAACGCTCCGGGCTGGCCGCGCACCAAGGAGACGTTCTTCAACGGGCAGTACGCGCGCGAGGCGTTCCCCAAGGTCCTCGAAGGGCTCTGGCTCAACGTCCGGCTGCTGCTGGTCTGTGGCGCTGCCGTGCTGGTCCTCGGGATGCTCATCGCCGTCGCCCGCACACTGCGCGGCCCGGTGTTCTTCCCGCTACGGGCGCTGGCGGCCGCCTACACGGACTTCTTCCGGGGCCTGCCGCTCATCATTAACCTCATGATCGTCGTGCTCGGAGTACCCGCGCTGCGCTTGCAGGGCGTGACGGTCGACCCGGTGCTGCTGGGCGGTACGGCGCTGACGCTGACGTACTCGGCGTACGTCGCCGAGGTGTTCCGCGCGGGTATCGAGTCCGTCCATCCGTCCCAGCGGGCCGCGGCGCGCTCGCTCGGACTGACGAACCGGCAGGCGCTGCGGCACGTCGTCCTGCCCCAGGCCGTCCGCCGCCAGGTGCCGCCGCTGCTGAACGACCTGGTGTCGTTGCAGAAGGACACCGGTCTGGTGTCCATCGGCGGTGCGGTGGACGCCGTACGGGCCGCGGACATCATCGTGGGGCGCAGCCTCAACTACACGCCGTACATCGTCGCGGGCCTCATCTTCGTGGCACTGACCATTCCCATGACCCGCTTCACCGACTGGGTGACGGCCCGGATGGACCGTAGACGTGCCCAAGGAGGGGCCCTGTGAGCGAGGCGGCAGTGAACACCGCACCTGTGCTGCGGATGGAGTCCGTCCGCAAGACCTTCGGCGACTCGGTGGTACTGCGGGACGTCGACCTGGAGGTCGCCCCGCACACGGTGACCGCGCTGATCGGCGCCTCCGGCTCCGGCAAGTCGACGCTGCTGCGGTGCGCGAACCTCCTGGAGGACGTCGACGACGGTGCGATCTGGCTCGACGGCGAGGAGATCACCGATCCGCGCGTCGACCAGGACGCCGTACGGCGCCGTATCGGCGTGGTGTTCCAGGCGTACAACCTCTTCCCGCACATGACGGTGCTGGAGAACATCACCCTCGCCCCGCGCCGGGTGCACGGTGTGTCCCGGGCAGAGGCCGAGGCACGCGCGCGTGAGCTGCTGGAGCGGCTCGGGCTGGTCGGCAAGGCCGACGAGTACCCGGACCGGCTGAGCGGCGGCCAGCAGCAGCGGGTGGCGATCGTGCGCGCCCTGGCCGTACGGCCCCGGCTGCTGCTGCTCGACGAGGTCACCGCGGCTCTCGACCCGGAGCTCGTGGGCGAAGTCCTCGCCGTCGTCCGTGACTTGAAGGCGGACGGGATGACGATGGTGCTGGCCACGCACGAGATGGGGTTCGCGCGGGAGGTCGCCGACCAGGTTTGTTTTCTGGACGGAGGGGTGGTGTTGGAGCGCGGTACGGCCGAGCAGATCTTCGGGGATCCGCAGCAGGAACGTACACAGCGTTTCCTGCGGCGGATCGTGGAGGCCGGTCGCCTGTAAGGACCGCTTGCCATGGCGAGGCGGTCCTTACATCTCAGGCCCTCACCGCCATGTCACGTGTCCGCCTGCCCCGCCCCTGCCAGCGCCGCGACCCGCTCCACGCCGAACGCGTACCCCTGCACACCGCACCCCGCGATGACCCCGTCGGCGCGCAAGGAGACGTACGAGTGGTGCCGGAACGACTCGCGCTTGTGGATGTTGGAGATGTGGACCTCCAACACCGGAAGGCCGTCACAGGTGTTGAGCGCATCCAGGATCGCCACGGAGGTGTGCGAGTAGGCGCCGGGGTTGATCACGATCCCGCAGTGGTTCAGCCGTGCCTCGTGGATCCAGTCGACCAGCTCACCCTCGTGGTTGGACTGCCGGAAGTCGATCGTGCCGCCGTGCGCGGCCGCCGTCTTGGCGCACAGTGCCTCCACGTCGGCCAGGGTCTCGGAGCCGTAGATCTCCGGCTGGCGCTGGCCGAGCAGGTTCAGGTTGGGGCCGTTGAGGATCATGATGGGGGCGTGAGCCAGGCTGCGGGGCACGGTTCCTCCGGTCCGTTCGGGGTGCGGCGGCCCGTCCATGACCGCTGCGCAGACCCGGTTTATCACGGTGCGCGGGTCATGACGCGCGCCCTACCCTCGCGGTATGACCGTGATCTCGTATCCTCCCAAGCCCTCCCCCGGCGACCGCGTCGCCGTCATCTCGCCCGGCGCGGGCTTGCCCGGCCTCTTCCCTCGCCCGTTCGAACTGGGCCTGGAGCGGCTGCGCAAGGACTACGAGCTCGAACCGGTCGAGTACCCGGCGACCCGCAAGATGGGCGCGACGCCCCAGGAGCGGGCCGACGACATCCACGCCGCGTTCGCCGATCCGGACATCAAGGCCGTCATGGCGTCCATCGGCGGCGACGACCAGATCACCGTGCTGCCCTTGCTGGACCGGGAGTTGATCCGGGCGAACCCGAAGCCGTTCTTCGGGATGAGCGACAACACGAACCTGCTCATGTTCCTGCGCAACACCGGCGTGGTCGGCTACCACGGTGCGACCGTCATGACCGCGCTGGGCCGTCCCGTCGCCATGGATCAGCTGACCGCCGAGTCACTACGGGCGGCGCTGTTCACCTCGGGCGAGTACGAACTCAGGCCCGCCGAGCGCTGGAACGACGTCAACCGCGACTGGGCCGACCCGGCGACCTTCGACGCCGAGCCGGAGACGCGGCCCGCCGACGGTTGGACGTGGGTGAACGCCGACCGGGTGGTGGAGGGTCGCAGTTGGGGAGGCTGCCTCGAGATCCTGGGCTGGCTGCTGATGGCCGACCGGGAGATCGCGCGCGACCTCTCGGAGTACGACGGCGGGGTGCTGTTCCTGGAGACCTCCGAGGAGATGCCGAGCGGTGAGGAGGTCTTCCGCACCCTGCGGAACATGGGCGAGCGCGGGCTGCTGCACCGTTTCTCCGCGCTGCTGATGGGCCGCGCGAAGACCTGGTCCTTCGAGCGCCCCAACAGCCCCGAGGAGGCCGCCCGTTACGCGGCCGAGCAGCGCGAGGCCGTTCTGCGCGCCATGCGCGCCTACGCGCCCGACACCACGATCGTCTTCGACGTCGACTTCGGGCACACCGACCCACAGCTGGTGATCCCTTACGGCGGCGTCGTGCGCGTCGACGGTCCCTCCCGGCGCGTCACCGTCACATACTGACGGGGCCCGACCGCCCCCGCGCGCCCCCGTAACCCACGATCACTGTGGGTAGTTGACGCGGCATGCACGACGTACGCACCGTAAGGGCGCCCTCCATGTTGCGGCTCGCGGCCGCCTCGCTCGCCGGGACGGCCATCGAGTTCTACGACTTCTTCGTCTACGGGACCGCGGCGGCACTGGTCCTGGGACCGCTGTTCTTCCCGACGTTCTCGCCGGTGGCGGGAACCCTGGCCGCCTTCGGAACGTTCGGCGTGGGCTTTGTGGCGCGGCCCCTGGGGTCGGTGCTGTTCGGGCACATCGGGGACCGGCACGGACGCCGGCCGGTCCTCGTCGCCTCGCTGCTGCTGACCGGCGCCTCCACGGTCGCGGTCGGCTGCGTACCGACGTACGACACGATCGGGGTGGCCGCTCCCCTGCTGCTGCTCGTGCTGCGCTTCCTTCAGGGGCTGGGGCTCGGCGGCGAGTGGGGCGGGGCCGTGCTGCTGACGGTGGAGCACGCGCCCGCCGGGCGGCGCGGTCTGTGGTCGAGTTTTCCGCAGGTCGGGCCCGCGCTGGGCTTTCTGCTCGCCAACGGTGTGGTGCTGGGGCTGTCGGCGACGCTGTCCGAGGCGCAGTTCGCCGCCTGGGGATGGCGGGTGCCGTTCTGGGCGGCGGGGGTGCTCGCGCTGGTGGGGCTGTGGCTGCGGTCGTCGCTCGTCGAAAGCCCTCGCTTCCTCGAGCTCGACGACCACGCGCGCGTGCCGCTCGCCGAGGTCGTACGCGACCACTGGCGGCTCGTGCTGCTGACGGCCGGGGCGCTGTCGATCGGCTACGCGGTCTTCTACGCCGTGACGACCTGGTCCCTCGCGTACGCCACGGAGCGACTGGGTGTGAGCCGCAGCGTCATGCTGACCTGCATCATGGGCGCGGTGCTGGTCAAGGGCTCGCTCACCCCGCTGGTGGCGTGGCTCGGCGACCTCCACGGGCGGCGGCCGCTGTGTCTGCTGGGGTGCACCGCCACGGCTCTGTGGATGTTCCCGATGGTCGCGCTGCTCGCCACGGGAGAGCCGCTGCTGATGTTCCTCGGGTTTCTCGGGGCGATGCTCGCGTTCATCACGATGTTCGCGGTGATCGCCGCGTATCTGCCGGAGCTGTACGAGCCCCGGGTGCGCTGCACGGGCGCCGCGGTGGGCTACAACCTCGGCGGTGTCCTCGGGGGCGCGCTCACGCCGATCGTGGCGACCGCGCTCGCCGACCAGGGCGGTCGGGTGCCCTGGGGCGTGGGGGCGTACATGACCGGGCTCGCGCTGCTCAGCCTGGGGTGCTTCGCGCTGCTGCCCGAGACGCGTCCGGTGCCGGCCGCGGCGGCGGAGCCCGCCACCGGGTGACGGGCTCCGGAACATCTCCGCGTCGGCTACGGGTTGATCGCGAGCTCCAGGTAGGCCGCGAACAGCACCAGGTGGACGCCGCCTTGGAGCGGCGTCGCCCGCCCCGGCACCACCGTCAGCGAGCTCACCACCACCGTCAGGGCGAGCAGCACCATGTGGGTGGGGCCCAGACCGAGGACGAGCGGGCCGGAGAGCCAGACGGAGGCCAGGGCGACCGCGGGGATGGTCAGGCCGATGCTGGCCATCGCCGAGCCGAGCGCCAGGTTCAGACTGGTCTGGACGCGGTCACGGCGCGCGGAGCGCAGCGCCGCGATCGTCTCGGGGAGCAGCACCAGCAGGGCGATGACCACGCCGACGGCCGCATGCGGCAGGTCGGCGGCCGCCACCCCGGACTCGATGGTCGGCGACACTCCCTTGGCCAGGCCGACCACGCCGATCAGGGCCAGACCCAGCAACGCCAGGCTGATCAAGGCCGTGCGGAGGGAGGGCGCGTGGGCGTGGTCGTCGACGGTGATGACCTCGCCCTGCCGGGTGATGGGGAGGAAGTAGTCACGGTGGCGCACGGTCTGGGTCGTCACGAACAGGCCGTAGAGGATCAGCGAGGAGACCGCGGCGAACGTCAGCTGCACGGTGGAGAACTCCGGGCCCGGCTTGCTCGTGGTGAACGTCGGCAGCACCAGGCTGAGCGTGGCCAGGGTGGCGACGGTCGCGAGGGCGGCTCCGGTGCCCTCGGGGTTGAAGACCGCCGTCCCGTGCCGCAGCGAGGCGACCAGCAGGGACAGGCCGACGATTCCGTTGCAGGTGATCATCACGGCCGCGAAGACGGTGTCCCGCGCGAGGGTGGAGCTCTTGTCGCCGCCGTCGGCCATCAGGGTCACGATCAGGGCGACCTCGATGATCGTGACGGCGACCGCGAGGACGAGGGAGCCGAAGGGTTCGCCGACCCGGTGTGCGACCACTTCGGCGTGGTGCACTGCGGCCAGGACGGCGCCCGCGAGGACCAGGGTCACCAGCGCGACGACCGCGCCGGGCAGGTCTCGTCCCCAGGTGAAGACCAGCAGGACGACCGCGAGCACCGGCACGACATACGTCCACCGGGTCATGAGCGGCCTGAGCCTGGCGATCATGGAGCGATCGTCGCAGAGGGGCGGGGGGTTCGCATTCCGGTCGGTGTGGCGGTCAGGCGGCCCCGCGCCCTCGGGATGCGGGGCCCCTGTGGGTCGTATGTCGCTACGCGAAATCGGTCGTCTCCTGTACGTCGCAGTCCGTGAAGGACGGCGGCCTGGTGCACAGCGCGGCCATCTGCTCCGCGAACTTGGTCGTCTCGGGGTCGTCGCTGTTGCGCATGGCGTCCTCGTAGGAGTCGAACTCGATCACTACGAGGTAGCGGTTGGCCTGGCCCCGGTCCTTGAGGACGAGACGGCGCGTGGGACCGCCGCTGCGGCCCGCCAGGCGCTGTTCCGTCTCCTGGGCCAGCTCCCGCATCTCGTCGATGCGCTCGGTCTCGAAGTCGATGATCTGCACGAACTTCATGGGTGCGTCCACAGGTGCCTCCACCCCCGGCCGTGGTGTCCCCGGCCGGGAACACCCAGCACCCAACGAAGCACCGGGAGCGGTGCTCGGCAATTCGCTGGGCACCACCCCCGGTGTTGGTTCTTTCTACGTCCGACGCGGTCAGACGTCGATGCTGTCCTTCGGAGCGCCTTCGCTCTTCTCCTGCGCCGCCTCGGCCGCCTCCTGCTTCTTGGAGGCCCTCAGGCTGGTGATCGTGGTGACGATCAGGACCGAGCAGATCACACCGAGCGAGACCGGGATGCTGATCTCGGGGACATGGACGCCGGATTCGTGCAGCGCGTGCAGGACGAGCTTGACGCCGATGAAGCCCAGGATGATCGACAGGCCGTAGCTGAGGTGGACCAGCTTCTTCAGCAGGCCACCGATGAGGAAGTACAGCTGCCGAAGACCCATCAGCGCGAAGGCGTTGGCGGTGAAGACGATGTACGGGTCCTGCGTCAGGCCGAAGATCGCCGGGATGGAGTCGAGGGCGAAGAGCACGTCCGTGGTACCGATCGCCAGCATCACGACCAGCATCGGGGTCATGACCCGCTTGCCGTTCTCCTGGATCCACAGCTTGGTGCCGTGGTACCGGTCGGCGACACCGAACCTGCGCTCGGCCGCCTTCAGCAGCTTGTTCTCCTCGAACTCCTCGTCCTCCTCGTCCGCCCGGGCCTCCTGGATGAGCTTCCAGGCGGTCCAGATCAGGAAGGCGCCGAAGAGGTAGAACACCCAGGCGAAGCTGGCGAGGATGGCAGCACCCGCGGCGATGAAGATGGCTCGCAGGACCAGGGCTATGAGGACACCGACGAGCAGCACTCGCTGCTGGTACTGGGTCGGCACCGCGAACTTCGCCATGATCAGGACGAAGACGAAGAGGTTGTCGACGCTCAGCGACTTCTCGGTGATGAAGCCGGCGAAGAACTCACCGCCGGCCTGTCCGCCGCCGAAGATGAGCAGGCCGAGCCCGAAGAGGCCCGCCAGGACGATCCAGACGATCGTCCAGATTCCGGCTTCCTTGATCGATACGTCATGCGGCTTACGGCCGATGAAGAAATCGACCGCGATCAGGGCGGCAAGGCCCACGATGGTCAGGACCCAAAGGGTCGTCGAGACTTCCACTGCGCCTCCGGCAGTCGTAACGGCAAATGTCAGCGTCGTCGCGCGCCGGAGGTCTCTTCCACCCACGATGGGCCGACGCCCCGGGATCTGGCCTGATCCGTATTGACGGGTACGCCGCAGCAGACAGGGAGTACTCCCCTCCGTGGGACAAACAGTACCTCAATCACCAAGGAAAGGTAAAGTGCTTGGCAAAAAAAGTACCAAGTTCGCTGGTCAGAGTGGCTTTACCGGTACTTGGTCCGGGCCGCCGCCACCTGGCTGAGCACCTGGTGGAGGACCTGACTGCCGGGCGGCACGAGCGAGGGCTCATAGGTCCAGGCGTGCCCCACCCACGGGTCGGCGAGGTGATCGTCCGGCACGGGGGTCAGTCGCAGCAGCGAACGCCACAGCGGGTCGAGCAACGGGCCGTAGGCGGCCGCTTCCTCCCGGTCGGCGACCATCATCAGGTGAACGCCGACGGCCGGACCCTCGTCCGCGAGGTAGCGCAGCTGGTTGACGGCCCGGTCGTCGAAGCCGTGCGGGAAGTCGTTGACGATCAGCAGTTGCTGTGCGGTGTCGAACCCCGGCGGCAGCGAGTCGGGTGCTCCGCCGCGCAGCGCCATCTGCACGAGGTCGACGCGCTCGATGAGCCGCGCGAGGACGTCCGCGACACCGGCCGCGCCCAGGGCGGGCGGGGCCGCGAGTACGCCGGACTGCACCAGCGGCACCAGTGCCTGTGCGCCGGAACCGGCCGGGTCGATGACCTGCACGGCGAACTCGCCCGCCGGATAGACCGCGAGCAGCCGCGCCGCGTGTGCCACCGCCGTCTCCATCGCGAGGCGCCGCAGGTCGTGGGAGTCCGTGAACGATCCGTCGAGCGATGCGCCGCGTCCGCTGTCGATCCACAGGCCGCGCTCCAACGGCAGCCTGACCAGCATCGGGATCCGCAACCGGTCGCTCTCGGGCAGATGCAGGTCGCCCAGGCGCAGGGCCATGGGGATCTCCATCGGTACGCGGTAGCCGTGCCAGACGGGGTTGTCCCACCCCGCGTAGGCGGGCGGCAGCGCGGGCTCGACGACCTCGACTTCGGCGGTGAGCTGGGCGAGGTCGCGGTCGAGGGTCGCCCGGGCCTGGTTGACGAGCTGGGCGTGCTTCGTCTGGGCGGCCTCGCGCGCTGCGTCGCCCTGTCCGCCGATCCTGCTGCGCGGGTCCGACAGGACCTGGTCGAGCTCCTTCTCCATCCGGGAGTCGGCGAAGTCGACCGCGCTGCGATAGGCGGCCGTGCTGCGGGCCAGGTCCTCGAACATGCCCCAGACCTGGTTGTAGAGCCGCTCGTCCATGGACCAGCCGGTGGCGTCGCCCGCGACGGGCTGGGCGGGTTGGCCGGGCTGGGCCGGGGGCGCGGTCGGCG
>NZ_JAKEIP010000049.1 GCF_021474425.1 Streptomyces muensis
GGGCTGGAGCCTGGCCCGGAGCTGGGGCTGGTTCCGGAACGGCGTCTGCGTCCGCTTCCGCGTCCGGGTCCGGGTCCGGGTCGAGGTCCAGGTTCACGCCACGGTCAGGCTCCCGAGCGGCGTCCGCCAGTGCCCAGAGCCGGTGTAATCGGCGCAGTTCCTCCGGTGACGCCCCGCAGGCTGTGGCGAACCGGTGGGCCGACCCGTAGTCCTGCGGGACGTACGAGCCGGAGCAGTACCGGTGCAGGCTGGAGCTGCTGATGCGGGTCCGCCGGGCGAGTGCCCCGTAGCTGAGGCCCGCCCGTTCCTTGAGCGCCCGGAGACAGGCCGCGAACTCCTCGAACTCCACGGGCTGCGATCCCATTTCTCTTCCCCCTCGGCACCTCACGGTGTCGTGCCGCGCCATCGCTCTGTCCCACCGGCGTCCCAGCGGGCCGACTGAAATACAAGGTCACCACGTGTTTCGGCGTCCCAGCATCCCACCGGCCGGTGATCCGTTGCCAGGCGTTCCAGCGCGCTGCCAGCGTCGGCACCGCAACGCCACGCAGCACAACGCAGCACAACGCAACGCAACCAAGGAGAAACCGTCATGAGGACCAAAATCGCATCAGCGCTGGCAACCGTAGGGCTCGCCGCCGCGACGCTGACCGCGCTGCCGGGCGCCGCGCATGCGAATCCCGAGTGGTATTCGACGCCGGCCGCCGCACAGTCGACGCGGGTCCAGGCGGCCCCGGACGGCTTCCTCCACGTGTGGGAGCACGAGAAGAAGGGCGGCCTGCACTGCAAGTGGGAGGGAAACGAGTCCAACTGGGACGACTGCAACGGCATGCGCAACGAGGCGAGTTCCGTCTTCAACAACGGCAGGACGCATGACGTCTGGCTCTACTACCGCCCCAACCAAAAGGGCGCCCACTTCTGCCTCGACAAGGGCGAGTACCTGGAGAACATCGTCCACTACCGCTTCCCCGACAACGGAGGCGCGGAGGGCGGCGACGGCAAGTCCCTGAACGACAACATCGCCTCCCACAAGTGGGTCGCCAACTGCTGAGTCACCGCACCTGACCGCTCGGCCGCCGCTTCCCCTGAAACGGCGGCCGAGTGGCCTGTGTTGCCCCTGACACCTCTGCGTTCCGTCAACTAACCTTCGACCACGCAGAGTTGGCTATCGGCATGGGGGAGCAAGGATGCGGCCGACCGGCAATCACCTCACCGGCTATCTGGCGGTCTGCGCGGTCGGCGCGCTCATCGGCACCTCGCTCGCCGTCGGAGCGGGCGCGTCCGGCACCCGGCCCGAGCTCGCCGACGTCGGCGCCTGGCTGACGGGCGCGAAGGGCGAGATCGTGCACGCGCACGGGCTGACCGGCGAGGTGGACGGCAAGGCCGCGCTGCCGGCCGGGATGGCGGGGCACCCGGTCTCGGTCGCGCAGAACGGAAGGACCACGCTGGTGCTGGACGAGGGGACCGGCCAGGTCGTCCGGATCGACGCCGCGCAGCTGACCGCCGCGCAGTCGGCGGACCACGGCGCGGCGGGGCTTCAGCTGGTCTCCGGCGGCGCGTACGCGTATGTCGTCGACCCCGCGCGGGGCACCGTCCAGCGGATCGACCCGGCGAGGACGACGGCCGAGAGCCCGCCCGTGCCGTTGGAGGGGAAGCCGGGAGCCGCCGTGGTGGACGGGGAGGGCACGCTGTGGGTGCCGCTGCCGGAGTCCGGCACGGTGGTGCCGTTCGTCGAGGGCCTGAAGGGCACGGCCGTCAAGGTGGCCGACGCGGGCCACGATCTGACGCTGACCGTGGCCGACGGCCGCCCCGTCGTGACCGACGGGACCGCCGCCGCGACGAAGGTTCTGTCGGCCACGGGGGTGCGGGGCGCCTTCGACCTCGGCGACGCCTTCGCCGGGGCGGACCCGGCGGACGTCCTGGTGCCCGCGGGCACCGACGGCTCCGCGGTACCGGTGCTGGCCGCCGGCACCGGGGACCTGGTCGTGGTGGACGTCCACAGCAGACACACCATGCGCGTCCGCGTCCCCACGGAAGGCCATGCGCTGGGAGCACCCCAACTGCTCGGCGAGCGGGTCTACATACCCGACGAGTCCACCGGCAGGCTGCTGGTGTACGACACGGCGGCGTCCACGCCCACCGAACCGGTACCGATCAGCGAAGGCCCAGGTGAGCTCGAACTCTTCGTCCAAGACGGCCTGTTGTGGGTGAACGACCCGGACGGTGCCGCCGCCGCGGTGATCGACGCCGACGGCGAGGTCAGGCACATCCGCAAGTACGGGACGGAGGTCCCGTCGGCGCGCGAGCCCGGGGACGAGCCGGTCGAGGACGGCGTCCCGACGGGCGCGCCTGCCGGGCAGGTTCCGCCGCGTGCGGATGTCCCGGGCGCGGCGGCTCCGGGCTCGGGCACCCCCTCCGGGGGTGCCTCCAACGTCCCGTCGGGAGGAACGTCCGGGCCACCCGGACCGACACAGCCGGCACCCGAGCCCGGGGCACCGGGAGCACCGCAGGCGGAGTCCCGGTCGGGCGCCATCCGCATCACCTTCGCCGAGGCGCTGGGCGCGACACCGCAGCGCTATGTCCTCAAGGGCGCGGCACGGGACCAGACCGTCACCCCGGACACGGTCGGCCCCGACGGCCCGTTCGTCTTCGAAGTGAGCGGCGGGTCGTGCGAGAAGCAGTACAGCTTCACGGTCGTCGCGGAGTACGGCGGGGGCAGGCCGGACAAGGAGTCGGCGCGGTCGGCGCTGGCGAGGCCGTGCATCGCGCCGGGGGCGCCGCGGGAGCTCGCCTTCACTCCTGCTCCGGGCGGACACGGCGGCACGGTGACCTGGCAGCCGCCGCAGGACACCGAGGGCTCGGTGAGGTACACGATCAACGGGCCCGGGGGTATGGCGGAGACCAGGGGGCGCAGTCACTCGTACGAGAACCTGCCGAACGGCAGGATCAGCAGCGTGGCGGTGATGGCCACCAACGCCGCCGGATCGGGCGCGGCCGTGTCCGGGTGGATCGACCTGACCCCGCCCCCGCAGAAGATGAACATCGTGAACAACAAGCCGGACGGGGGCAGTGTCGGGATCCGTTCGGAACCCCACAGCACGAACGGCATACGGGTGGGCAGGATCCCTGCCGGCGAGAACCCCGAGGTCACGGTCCACTGCAAGACGAAGGGCGAAGCGATACCGCACGATTCCGAGACAACCGATGTCTGGGCCCGCCACACCTACTACGACCCCGACACCGACAAGAACATCACCGGGTACACGTCCGACCACTGGGTGAACTCCCGCTCCAACCCCGACGTCTGGGAATGTGAATGACCTCTCCCCCCACCGACGGCACGGCCCGCTTGGCCAAGTGCTTCCACGCCCTCGCCGACAACGTCGGGCGCGTCGTCAAAGGCAAGCGCGACACCATCGAACTCGCCCTCACCTGCCTCTTCTCCGAAGGCCACCTCCTCATAGAAGACGTCCCCGGCACCGGCAAGACCACCCTCGCCCGCTGCCTCGCCGCCTCCATCGAGGCCGACTTCGCGCGGGTGCAGTTCACGCCGGACCTGTTGCCCTCCGACATCACCGGCGTCACCGTCTACCGGCAGAACACCGGTGTGTTCGAGTTCCTCCCAGGCCCGGTCTTCGCCAACATCGTGCTGGGCGACGAGATCAACCGCGCCTCCCCCAAGACCCAGTCGGCGCTGCTGGAGGTGATGGAGGAGCGCCGGGTCACCGCGGACGGCACCACGCACCCGGTACCGCGCCCGTTCATGGTGCTGGCGACCCAGAACTCGGTGGACATGGGCGGCACTTACCCGCTGCCGGAAGCCCAGCTCGACCGCTTCCTGATGCGGATCACCGTCGGCTACCCCGATCACGCCTCCGAGGTCGCCGTCCTCAAGGGGGCGGGCACGGACGCCACCCCGGAGTCGCTGACCCCTGTCACCACCGCCAAGGAGATCGCGGAGTTCATCGGGGCCGCCGCCGAGGTGCAGGTGGCCGACGCGCTGTACGACTACGTGGTGCGGGTGGTCGCGGCGACCCGTGCCCTTCCCGACGTACGCCTCGGCGCCTCGCCGCGCGGCTCCGTGGCGCTGCTGCGCGCGGTGCGGGTGCGGGCGGCCTCGCAGTCCCGGCCGTACGCGTTCCCCGAGGATGTGAAGGCGCTGGCCGGGCCGGTCCTCGCGCACCGGCTGATCCTCACGCCGGAGGCCGAACTGAGCGGTCGCAGCGGCACGGACTTGATCGAAGAGGTGCTGGCCACGGTGGAGTTGAACAGCGGGGCGCGCCTCTGATGCTGTCGGGCACCGGGTGGGGCGCGCTGGCCGGGGGCGCCGCACTGACCATCTCCGGCTATGCGCTCGGGTACGGTGAGTTCGCGGCGCTCGGCGCGACCTGTCTGCTCGCGGTCGCGGTCGCCGTCCTGTGGGCGCTGCCCGCACCCCGGCTGGGCGCCGAACGGCGGATCGCGCCGGGCCGGGTGAGCCGGGGCGATCCCGCCGAGGGCGTGGTCGTCCTCACCAACACGGGGGGACGTACGCGGCGGGGTCTGCGGGCCGTCGACCGGTGCGGTGACCGGGACGTGCCCGTCGACGTGCCGGCGCTGCGGCCGGGCGCGGCCCACGAGCTGCGGTACCCGTTGCCGACCGCCCGCCGTGGCCGCGTCCCCATGGGCCCGCTGCGGCTGGAGCGCACCGACCCGCTCGGGCTCGCCCGCCGTATGCGGCCGTACGGCGCCGAGGACACGCTGCTCGTACGGCCCCGGATCTGCTCGCTGCCCGTGCTGCCGTCGGGGCAGGCGCACCATGTGGAGGGGCCGGCCTCCGACGCCGCGGACGACGGCTCGCTGACCTTCCACGCGCTGCGTGAGTACGTGCTCGGCGACGATCTGCGCCGCGTCCACTGGCGGTCGACGGCCCGCACCGGCACGCTGATGGTCCGCCAGATGGTCGACGTCTCGCTGCCGCACACCACGCTCGTCCTCGACGGCCGCCGCCGCGCCTATGCCTCGGAGGACGACTTCGAGCTGGCCGTGGACTGCGCGGCCTCCGTCGCGTACGCGGCCGCCCGCTCCCACTTCCCGGTGCACCTGGTGGGCGAGGCGGGGCCGCTGCTGCACACCGACGGCTCGGGCGACGACGGCGAGGCGCTGCTGGACGCGCTGGCGGTGGTGCGCCGCTCGGACCTGACGTCCGTGGCCGCCGCGTTCGAAGGACGCCTGGGCAGCGGTCAGGGGAACAACGGGACGCTGGTCGTCGTCACCGGCACAGGTGACGCCCGGGGGCTCGGCGCGGTCGACGGGGTACGGGGTCGCTTCGACCGGGTGACGGTGGTGCGCGCCGGCGCCGACGCGCGGAGCACGCGCAACGGATCCGGGTCCGGGCCCGGCTCCGACGTACCGCAGTTGCGGGTCTCCTCGCTGGACGAGCTGCTCGCCGGATGGCGCCGGGAGGCCGTGCGATGAGTGCCACGGCCCCGGTGGCCGTCCGGTCGTTCCAGGGCGACGTGTCCGAACGGAGCCCGGATCCGAGCCCGGACCCGCGGCCGCCCGCACGGACCGGTGGCGTCGCCGGGGACTCCGACCGGGCGCGACGGCTGTGGTCGCTGCTGCCCGTGGCCGCGCTGTCCGGCGCCTCGGGGTACGGGTTCGCCCGGGTCTTCCCGCCGTCCGAGCTGCTCCCGGTGCTCGCGGTGGCCGTGTTGTCCCCGGTCGCCCTGTCGGCGGTGCTGTCGGGCCTGCTCCGCCGTCGCCCGGTCCGCGCGGGACGCGTGGGCCGCCCCACCCTGCCGCTGTGGCCGGCCGCGCTGCTGACCGTGGTCGCCTGGGCCGTCGTCGTCAGCGCGACGCTCTTCCACGAGGTGAGCGACGGTCTGCCCGGCGCGGCCGCACTGCGCGCCGCGTGGTCGGCACTGCTCGACGCCCCGCACGCGCTGCTCTCCACCATCCTGCCCGCCCCCGGCGAGCCCGAGTTGCTGGTGCTGCCGCACGCCGTCGTCTGGGCGGCCACCGCCGTCGCCGCCGAACTCGCCCTGCGCACGCGCGCTCCGCTGCTCCCCGCCCTCCCCGCGGTCCTCGCCTTCGGCTTCCCGCTGGTGCTCGGCGCTGACGGCCCCGGATCCTCGTACCCGGCGGCGGGTGCGCTGGCCGGGGCCGCCGCGCTGCTGGTGCTGGTGCGTTCACGGGTCCGGCTTCCGCTGCGTGCCATGGCACTTCGGCTGCCGGCCGTGGCCGCGCTCGGCGGCGTCGCGGCGCTGCTGGGTCCGCTCCTTCCCGGTCTCGGCTCCCCCTACGACCTGCGGGAGACGGTCACGGCGCCGGCCGAACGGCCGCGGTCCGTCAGCCCGTTGGACCAGGTCTCGGCCTGGCTGCGCAACGGAGACGAGAAGGTCTTCACCGTACGGACCTCGGGCGCGACGCCCGGCAACTACCGGCTGGCCGTCCTCGACCGGTACGACGGGACGACCTGGAGCAGCGGCGCGGGGCTGACCCGTACCGGTGGCCGGGTACCGGAGGAGAAGGGCACCGATCCTGATGAGACGGGGCGGACCAAGACGCTCCAACAGCGGGTCACCGTGCAGTCGTTGCCCGGCATCTGGCTGCCCGCCGCCGACCGTCCCTCGTCCGTGACCGCGCCCGAGGGCACCGCCCTGTCCGTCGACGCGGACAGCGGGGTGCTCTCCACGGGTGCGGCCGTCCCGCGCGGCTTCACCTACAGCGCGACCTCCCGCCTTCCCGAGTACGACGCCGACCGGCTGCGGTACGCGGAGGCCGCCCACGATCCGGCCCGGGTGCGTCTGCCCGCCGTCGACGCGGCCGGGCAACCGATCCCCTCCGTACGGTCCTTCAGGAACATCGCCGTACGGGTCACCCGGGGCAGCACCCACCCGTACGAGCGGGCCGTACGCCTGGCCGACTGGCTGCGCGGGGCCTATCGGCTCGACCCCGGGGCGCTGCCCGGCCACACCTACCGGAGCCTGGAGTTCTTCCTGGCGGACGGCGGACGTGGCACGTCCGAGCAGTTCGCCGCCTCGTTCGCGGTGCTGGCGCGCACCCTGGGCCTGCCCACCCGGGTGGCCGTGGGCTTCCGGCCGGGTACGCGGACGGGTTCCGGCACCTGGCAGGTCCGGGGGCGGGACGTGCTGGCCTGGCCCGAGGTGAAGTTCGCCGGGGTCGGCTGGGTGCCGTTCCATCCGACGCCTGGTGAGGCCGCACAGGGCTCCGGCGCCGCGTCGGCCGCGCAGCCCGAGGAACGTCAGCAGGCGGGCGGGGAGAGCACGAAACCGACGCCGCCGTCGACGCCCCCGCGCACGCCGGCCGAGGCGGCCCCCGCCACCCGGGGTGCGTCCGGCACGGGCATGCCGCCGCTGTGGCTCACCGTCCCGCTCGCGCTGCTCCTGCTCGCCACGGCGTATGTGCTGTACGCGCTGTGGCTGCCGTACAGCAGGCGCAGCAGACGGCGCAACGGCCCGGACGCGCGGCACCGGGTCCTCGGGGCCTGGCAGCAGATCGTCGAACGCCTCACGGAGCTCGGCCTTCCCGCCACGGGAGCGCACACGGCGCAGGAGATCGCCGCGTTCGGCTCGGAGCACGTGGGCGGCACCGTGGGCCGGCGCCTGCCGGAACTGGCCACCCTGGTCAACGAGGTCGAGTACGCGGACCGCAGACCCGACAGCGCGGCCGCCGACGCCGCGTGGGCGGACTGCGACGCGCTGGAGAAAACAGTCCGGCAGCGCGTCCCGCACCGCGTCCGGCTGCTCCGCCTCCTTCGTTCCGCGGCCCCTCGTCGGCGTCGCGGAAGTTGGCCTCCCATACGGTGACCGGCATCGGCTAGACCCTGTCCGGCCGGTCCTGGCCGACCGCTGCCAGCAGGTGTGCGACCAGCGGGTTCGGGTCGTTCTCGCGCCAGGCGACGGCGACCCGTGTGCGCGCGTCGCCCGGCTCGATCCTGCGGAAGGCGACGCCTTTGAGGCGGATACGGCGGATGCTCGCCGGTGCCAGGGAGACGCCCAGGCCGGTCTCCACCAAGGCGCACACGGTCTGCCACTCCACGGCGTGCTGGGCTGTCCGCGGTGTGAAGCCGGCTTCGGCGCACAGGCCGGTAATCCGGTCGCGCAGTTGCGGGCCGACCTCGCGGGGCAGCAGCACGAAGGGTGAGTCCGCCAACTGCGCGAGCCGCACGGTCCGTTGCGCGGCCAGCGGATGGGCGGCGGGCAGCACGGCCACGAACGGCTCGCTGAGGACCGTGCGGAAGCCGAGCTCCGGCTGGTCGGCGGGAGGTTCGCGCAGGAGGCCGATGTCGATGGTCCGGTCGTGCAAGGCGGCGATCTGCGGCGCGGTGGTCATCTCGTGGATGTCCAGGCGCACGCCGGGGAACCGGTGCCGGAAGGTGCGCAGCAGGCCGGGCAGCACGGTCAGGGCCAGGGAGGCGGCGAAGCCGATGCGCAGAGTGCCGGTGCGTCCGCTGCCGACGGCGCGGGCCGCGGCCAGGCCGTCCGTGAGGTCGGTGAGGGCGCGCCGGGCGGCGGGCAGCAGTTCGCGGCCTGCCGGGGTGAGCGTGACGCGTCCTGGTGCGCGGTGGAACAGGGCGTGGCCGACCTTGTCCTCGAGGCGGCGGATCTGCTGGCTCAGCGGTGGCTGGGCGATGCCCAGCCGGGCGGCCGCGTGGCCGAAGTGGAGTTCCTCGGCGAGCACGACGAAGGCGTGCAGCTGTTGCAGGGGCAGTTCAGGACGGTCCATACGCCTAGGGATATCAGACCATGCCTCCTGTCGTATTAGACGTATCGACGCTGGTCACCTAGCGTGCGGCACATGACAGAGCGACGTGCGATCCTCAGCGGCTCGACCTTCGAGGAGCAGATCGGCTATGCCCGTGCCGTGGTCGACGGCGACTGGGTGCATGTGTCCGGGACGACCGGGTTCGACTACACCACGATGACGATCTCCGACGACGTGGTGGAACAGGCGGAGCAGTGCCTGCGCAACATCGGGGCCGCGCTGGCCGAGGCGGGGTGCACCTTCGCGGACGTGGTGCGGGTGCGGTATCTGCTGCCCGACCGGGAGGACTTCGAGCCCTGCTGGCCGGTCCTGCGCCGCCGCTTCGGCGATGTCCGGCCGGCCGCCACGATGCTCATGTGCGGTCTCGCCGACCCCCGTATGAAGATCGAGATAGAGGTGTACGCGCGACGGCCTGCCGCCGGTCGGGCCTAGGGCCTGTCCGCACGCCCCTTCCACGCCCCCGGGCGCGCTTGTCAGCCGCCCGGTCCGGGCACTACTGTCACCACGCCTTGGTGAACGGGAAACCCGGTGTGATGCCGGTGCGGCCCTCGCCACTGTGAATCGGGAAGTCCGGCTCCGGCCCTCACGGGCAGCCACTGGGTTCTTCGGGACCCGGGAAGGCGGAGCACGGGCGGTGGTACCCGTAAGCCAGGAGACCGGCCAGGGCGCGTCAACCATCCACGAGGTGCTGGAGAGGGTCTGCTGAGCCATGCACATAGCCGAGGGTTTCCTGCCTCCGGCGCACGCGGTCGCCTGGGGCGTCGCGTCCGCGCCCTTCGTCGTCCACGGCGTCCGTTCACTCACCCGTGAGGTCAAGGAGCACCCGGAGAGCACACTGCTCCTCGGTGCCTCCGGAGCCTTCACGTTCGTCCTGTCCGCGCTGAAGCTGCCCTCGGTGACGGGCAGTTGCTCGCATCCCACGGGCACCGGTCTGGGCGCCATCCTGTTCCGGCCGCCGATCATGGCGGTGCTGGGCACCATCACCCTGCTCTTCCAGGCGCTGCTGCTCGCGCACGGCGGTCTGACCACGCTCGGCGCCAACGTCTTCTCGATGGCGATCGTCGGCCCCTGGGCCGGGTACGCGATCTACAAGCTGCTGCGGCGGTACGACGTGCCGCTCATGGTCGCCGTCTTCTTCGGTGCCTTCCTCGCCGACCTGTCCACGTACTGCGTGACCAGCGTCCAGCTGGCGCTCGCCTTCCCCGACCCGAGCAGTGGATTCCTGGGCGCGCTCGGCAAGTTCGGTTCCATCTTCGCCGTCACCCAGATCCCTCTCGCGGTGAGCGAGGGACTGCTCACGGTCCTCGTGATGCGGCTGCTGGTGCAGTCCAGCAAGGGCGAACTGACCCGGCTGGGCGTGCTGCTGGCCAAGAAGCAGTCCCGGACCGAGAGCGAGGCGGTGGCCCGATGAGCAGGAACACGAAGATCAACCTGCTGCTGCTGGTCGTCGTGGCCGCCCTCGCCGTGCTGCCGCTGGCCCTCGGCCTCGGCGACCACAAGGAGCAGCCGTTCACGGGCTCCGACGGCGAGGCGGAGACCGCGATCACCGAGATCGAGCCGGACTACGAGCCGTGGTTCTCGCCGCTGTACGAACCGCCGTCCGGTGAGATCGAGTCGGCCCTGTTCTCCCTCCAGGCGGCACTCGGCGCCGGCGTCCTCGCCTACTACTTCGGGCTGCGCCGGGGCCGGCGGCAGGGCGAGGAGCGGGCGCTGGAGCGGCTCGGCGGCGCCAAGAGCGCGGCCGGCCGGGTCGCCGAGGAGTCCCCGGCCGAGAGGTCCTGACCTCTCGTGCTGCCCATCGACGCGGCGGCGCACAGCAGTCGCTGGCGCCGCCGTCACCCCGTGGACAAGGCCGTGCTCGGGTTCGGCCTCACCGTGCTCGCGATCTCGCTGCCGCCCTGGCCGGGTGCCGCACTGGTCCTGGTCACCGCTCTCGCCGTACTGCTGGGTCCGGCGGGCGTGCCGGGGCGGCGGCTGTGGCGGGCCTACCGTGTGCCGCTCGGCTTCTGTGTGACCGGCGCGCTCACCCTGCTCGTCCAGGTCGGCGGGCCGGACGGCTTCGTGTCCCTCGCCGAGGAGGGCCCGCTGCGGGCCGGGGAGTTGCTGCTGCGCACCTCGGCCGCCTCGCTGGGCGTGCTGCTGTTCGCCTTCACCACGCCGATGTCCGATCTGCTGCCCCGTCTGGTGAAGGCGGGGGTGCCCGCGCCCGTCGTCGACGTCGCCCTGGTGACGTACCGCATGAGCTTCCTGCTCCTGGACTCCGTGCGCCGTATCCGGGAGGCCCAGGCGGCGCGGCTCGGGCACACCGACAGGGCCGCGGAGTGGCGGTCACTGGCCGGGCTCGGCGCCACCGCCTTCGTGCGGGCCTTCGACCGGGCCACCCGGCTCCAGGCCGGGCTCGCCGGGCGCGGCTACGACGGCACGCTGCGCGTCCTGGTGCCCGAGGCCCGGGTCTCCGTCCGCTTCACGGCCGCCAGTTGCGGGCTCCTCGCAGCGCTGGCCGCCCTCACCCTCGTACTGGAAAGGGCCCTGCCATGAGCGCGCCCACCGCGCTGGTCGCCCTGCGGGGCGCCTCCTACGCCTACGAGGACGGCCCCGTCGTCCTCAGCGGCCTCGACTTCGACGTCCGTGAGGGGCGCGCGCTGGCGCTGCTCGGCCGCAACGGCAGCGGCAAGACCACGCTGATGCGGCTGCTCAGCGGTGGACTGCGCCCGGACGACGGCCGGTTGACCGTGGCGGGTACGCCGGTCACGTACGACCGCAAGGGCCTGACCCGGCTGCGCACGACCGTGCAGCTGGTGGTGCAGGATCCCGACGACCAGCTGTTCGCCGCGTCCGTCGCCCAGGATGTCTCCTTCGGCCCGCTGAACCTGGGTCTGCCCGACGCCGAGGTGCGGGCGCGGGTGGACGAGGCGCTCACCGCCCTGGACATCACCGCGCTGGCCGACCGGCCCACGCATCTGCTGTCGTACGGGCAGCGCAAGCGCACGGCCATCGCGGGCGCCGTCGCGATGCGGCCCCGTGTGCTGATCCTCGACGAACCGACCGCCGGGCTCGACCCGGACGGCCAGGAGCGTCTCCTCGCCACCCTCGACGGGCTCCGTGCGGGCGGCACCACGGTGGTGATGGCCACGCACGACGTCGACCTGGCCCTGCGCTGGGCGGACGACGCTGCGCTGCTGACCCCGTCCGGCGTACGCACCGGCGCGGCGGCCACGATGCTGGCCCGCACCGATCTCCTCCGGCAGGCCGGGCTGCGGCTGCCCTGGGGTGTCGCGGCGGCCCAGTTGCTGCGCGCGCACGGCCTGCTGGACGACACGGCACCCGGCCCGCGCGACGCGGAGGCACTGGCGGCCCTGGCCACGGCACCGAGCACGGCCGAGGGCTGATCCGTCCGGGCGTTGGGCACACGGGTGATACATCCCGCGAGCGCACGGCAAAGGCGGGGCGGGTTCCGCGGTCCGCTGTTTCATGAGGTCACGTGCGACCGAAGTGAGGCAGCATGGCCGACGCCGGCCCGGACACCCGCCCGCCCGAAGGGCTGAAGGCCAACGCGATCGGGTTCGTCGACGCCCTCGTCATCGGGCTCAACTCCACCTCGCCGGCGTACTCGCTGGCGGCGGCGATCGGCCCGTTGGTGGCGCTCGTCGGGGTCTACGCCCCCGGCGTCATGCTGGCCTCGTTCGTCCCGATGCTGCTGATCGCGTCGGCGTTCTACTACCTCAACCGGGTCGACCAGGACTGCGGGACGACGTTCTCGTGGGTGACCCGGGCGATGGGCCCGTGGGCGGGCTGGCTCGGCGGCTGGGCGATCACGATGACCGGGGTCCTGGTGGTCGGCTCGCTCGCGGACGTCGCGGTGACGTTCGCCCTGCTCGCGTTCGGTCTCGACGGCTGGGTCGACGAGGAGTGGGTGCGCGAGACGCTGACGGTGCTGCTCATCCTGGTGATGACGGCCGTGTGCGTGATCGGCACGGAGGTGTCGGCCAAGGTGCAGAACGCCCTGATCCTCGCTCAGGTCGCCTGTCTGCTGGCGTTCGCCGTGGTGGCGATCGACCGGGTCTACGCCGACACCGGTTCGCTCGGCTCCGTCGATCCGGCGTTCGGCTGGCTGGATCCCTTCGGAGCCGGTGGCGCCGAGCTGACGGCGGGTCTGCTGCTGGGCGTGTTCATCTACTGGGGCTGGGAGTCGGCGGTGAACCTCACCGAGGAGGTCGAGAACTCCGCCACCGCCCCCGGCAAGGCGGCCGTGTGGTCGACGGTCGTCCTGCTGGTGACCTATGTGTCGGTCGCCTACGCGGTCGTGGCCTACGCCGGACCGGCCTACCTGGCCGAGAACGCCGAGGAGGAGGAGTTCGTCTTCGCGCTGCTCGCCGACGAGGCGATGGGCGCCTGGGACTGGGTCGTCCTGCTGGCGGTCTCGACGTCCGGTCTGGCGTCGACGCAGACGACGATCATCCCCGCCTCGCGCACGGCGTTGTCCATGGCACGCCGGCACGCGCTGCCGGCGCACTTCGGGCACATCCACGCCCGGTTCCGCACCCCCGACGTGAGCACCTGGTGGGTCGCGGCCATCGCCATCGCCTGGTACGTCGTGGTGCGTCGGATCAGTGAGAACGCCCTGTTCGACTCGCTGGCCGCGCTGTCGCTGCTGATCTCGTTCTACTACGCGCTCACGGGCGTCGCCTGCGCGGTCTACCACCGCCGTCATCTCACCGAGAGCGCGCGCCACTTCCTGCTCATCGGCCTCGGCCCGCTGGTCGGCGCCGGGCTGCTGCTCTGGCTGCTGGTCGAGTCGATCGGCGACATGTCGGACCCGGCGAACTCCTACAGCGGCGTCTCCTGGTTCGGGCTCGGTCCCCCGCTGGTCATCGGCATCGGCATCACCCTCGCGGGCGTGGTCCTCATGGTCGTGTGGCGCCTGACGGCACCGGCCTTCTGGGCGGAGCGCCCGGCGGTGGCCGACCCCGCCCTCGTGCACGGCGACAAGGAGTCCTGACACCGTCGGTCGACTCGGGTATTCGTTCTCACGCTCGATGGAGGCGGTCCACCAGGATGTCGATCACCAGCGGCGTGCGCGGCCCGTACCCGAGCAGCACCCCGTCCTCCATGTCCACCACCCGACGGTCCATCCCGGCCGGGGTCTCGCCGATCCCGGGGATCTTCACGAGGCCGTCGACGCCGCCGACGGATTCCAGCCCCTTGGTCATCATCAGGATCACGTCCGGCTGCGCCCGCACCAGGGCCTCGCTGGTGATCGGCGTGAACGGCTTGTCCAGGCCGGCCTCCTTGCCCGCGTCCACGGCGCCCGCGGCCTCGACCAGCGAGTCGGCACCCGACCCCTTGCCGCCGATCAGATAGACGGCCGCGCTGCCGCGCAGGTACAGGAAGGCGACCTTGGGCCTGCTGTCCTCGGGCACGGCGGCGCGGGCGGCGGCGAGTTCGTCGGCCATGCGCCGGTTCAGGGCCTTCCCGGCCGCGGGGACGCCGAGGGCCTCGGCGACGCGGGTGGTGCGCGTGGTGACGTCGGCGAGTGCGGTGGCCGGGTCGAGGACGACGACGGGGACGCCGGCGTCGCGGATCTGGTCGATGGCCTCCGCGGGGCCGGTGTCGGTGTCGGCCAGCACGACCGTGGGCCGCAGCGAGAGCACGCTCTCGGCGCTCACGTCGTGCGCCTTGGTGACCTGCGGGAGCTTCTCCGCCTCCGCGAAGGTGGCGGTGATGTCCCGGCCGACCACGCGGTCACCGAGGCCCAGCGTGAACACGATCTCCGCGACACCGCCGTTGAGCGGCAGGATGCGCGAGGCGTCCTCGACCGTCACCTTCCGGCCGTCGGAGGAGTCGACGGTGACCGGCAACTCCGGGACGGGCGGGGCTCCTTCGAGCGGCACGAGGGTGTTCTTCGCGAGCTGCTTCTCGGCCGCCGCGGCCCGTGCGCTCGCGGAGGCCGGTGACGCGTCGGCGGCCGAGGAGCCATCACCCCCGCCGCCGCAGGCACCCGTCAGCAGCGCGAGCGCGAGACCTAGGGCGGCGAGGGGTCTGCGGGATGGACGCATGGGTTTCCTGTCCTCTCTCCTGACACATGATGGAGAGATAGTTTAGGTTAGCCTTACCTTAATTCGCATGGCTGGGGGTATTCCATGGCATGGGCAAGTGGCCTGCACCGAGAGGGAGTTGGACCATTGCTCGTCCTCGCGGGCGTTTCCGCCCTGCTGCTGTCGGCCGCCGTACCGGCCTCGGCGGCCAGCGGCACGGCGACCGGCCCCGAGGGCCAGAAACTCACCGTCTCCAAGTCCTCGGGACTGGCCGCGGACGGCGAGACCGTGACCGTGACCGGCTCCGGCTACAACACCGCCAAGGGCGTCTACGTCGCCTTCTGCGTGGACAACGGCGCCGGGAAGACCCCGACGCCCTGCGTGGGCGGAGTGGACATGTCCGGTGAATCCGGGGCGTCCGCCTGGATCTCCTCCAACCCGCCCTCGTACGGCGAGGGCTTGGCGAAGCCGTACGAAGGCAGCGGCCACAAGGGCTCGTTCAGCGTGCGGCTCAAGGTGCGCGCCAAGGACGCCAACACCGACTGCACCAGGTCCGGCGTGACCTGCGCCGTCATCACCCGCAACGACCACACACGGGGCGGCGACCAGAGCCAGACGGTGCGTGTCCCGGTGGCCTTCGGCGGCGGGGACGCGGTCGCGGGCGACGCCTCCGGGGCGACCCCGACCGCGACGGCCGGTGCGGGCACGACCGGTGGGGGCGGTGCTGCCGACACCGGCGACCAGGCGTCCGACGGCCCGCTCGCGAGCACCGGTTCCGTCGCCCTGACCGCCGGGGCAACGGCGGCGGGCCTGGTCGCGGCCGGCACCGGGACCTGGCTGTGGGCGCGCAGGCGCCGCACGGCGGACACAGGCTGACCGGCACCGCCCTCAGACTCCTGAAGGAGACCCGAAGATGACGAAGAGACCCGGCGCCGCCGCCGTGACAGGTGCCGCCACCGTGACCGGCGCCGCCCTGCTCGCGCTGCTGTGCCCGGCCGCGGGGTCGGCGGCCGCGCAGGACACGGAGGCGTTCGAACGCACGGTGTCCGACGGGCACGCGATCTGGACCACCGCGGTCGGCCACGACCTCTCGATCGACGCCACCGAACCCGCCGTACGAGGATCCGCCGACCGCACCTCGTTCCCGGCCACGGACGGCAGCACGGACCTCGAAACCGGCGCCGTGGACGTCGAGTTGGGAGGCGCCGCCCACCTCGTCCCGGCCGCCGGCCCGGCTCAGCCGCTGACGCTCGCCGGCCTGCGCCTACGCCTGGACGGCCACGACGGCACGCTCCACACCCGTACGGTCGTCGACGGCCGGGCCCGCGAGCTGGCACTGGCGGAGGTGACCGCCGGCGGCGACGGCCCTGTCGTACGTGCGGGCGGGGTGACCTGGACCGGGCTGCGGGCGTCACTCACGGACGAGGGCGCGAAGCTGCTGGCGCGGTGGAGCGGGGAAACCTTCGCGCGCGGCGACGACCTCGGCCTGCTCGACGTGACGGTCGGGACCTCGACGCCCCCCGAACCCACCGACTCCGGACCGTCCACCCCGCCACCGAGCCGCACCGACCCTGAGCCGCCGAAACGCCCCGCCCCCGCCGCGGTCGTGACCTCCGAAGAGCTGCCCCCGGGCGGCCAACAGACCGTCACCGGAACGGGATTCGAGCCCGGCGAGGTCGTCCTCGTCGCGATCGACGACGACACCCGCTACCAGGCGGTGGCCGACGGGACGGGCCGGATCTCGCGGACGTTCCCGGTCTACGACAGCGCCGTCGAGGGCGCGCACACGGTCGAGTTGTCCACGGTGACCGGCGGCCGCCAAACCGTAGCGACGTTCGGCGTCCGCGCCGACTCCCCCTCCTGACCTCACCCTCCGACCTCACCCGGTTTCCCACTCGAACCACTCCCAGAAAGGCACCCCCCATGAGATCTGTCCCCGCCGCCCGCGCGGCCCTCACCGTCGTCGCCGCCTCGGCCCTGACCCTGGGCCTTGCCACCTCGGCCTCCGCCGCCACCTCGACCCGCACGGTCACCGACGGCGGCACGACGTACAACCTGTCGCTCACCTCGCCCGGCACGGCCGCCGCCACGGGCCAGGTCATCACCGTCTCCGGCTCCGGCTACAACACCGGCCAGGGCATCTACGTCAGCCTGTGCGTGGTCGACGGGGCGCAGGGCGCGAACAAGCCCACCCCGTGTCTGGGCGGCCAGGACGAGGACGGCTCCACCGGCGCCTCGCACTGGGTCAACAACACCTTCGGCGGCATGTTCGCGGGCAGCTCCAAGTTCGGCACGGGCGGCAGCTTCAGCGTGCAGATCTACGTCAAGGCCGCCCTCGACGACGGCAGCGTCTGCGGGCAGGACGTCGAGTGCGCCGTCGTGACGCGCGCGGACCACTTCGACAGCGAGGACCGCAAGTACGACGTCCACGTCCCGATCACCTTCCAGTGACGGAGTGACGGGAGGAAACCCCATGCAGCACAGACGACCGGCGGCGCTCCTCGGCGCCGCCGCGCTCGTGGCCGCCTCCACGGCCCTCGGTACGGCCGCGCAGGCCTCCGACACACCGAAGACGGCCCTCGGCAAGGACGGCCAGAGACTCACCGTCTCCGCCTCCGCGGGCCTCGACCCGGCCGGCGAGGAGCTCCGCGTCACCGGCTCCGGCTACGACGCGACCAAGGCCGTCTACGTCGCCCTGTGCAAGGACAACGGCGACAACCGCGTCCCCACCCCGTGCCTCGGCGGCGCCGACCAGACCGGAACCGGCAGTTCCTCCCAGTGGATCGTCCCCGAGGGCGACGAATACGCCGGCGACCTGGCCGTGCCCTGGGGCCGCGGCGGCACCTTCGACGTCCGGATCGGCGTCAAGGCCAGGGACAACAGTCTCGACTGCACCAAGGTCACCTGCTCGGTCGTCACCCGCGTCGACCACCGCAACCCCGGCGACCGCTCCCAGGACGTCCGCATCCCCGTCGCCTTCGAGGGCCAGGACCCCGGCGACGGCGGGGACGGGGTCGACGTGCCGCCGGGCACGGTCGGCTATGTGAAGGGCGCCGAGTTCACCACCGCCGGCCGCCCGCTGGACCTGCTGCTCCACCCCGACTCCGGGAAGCTGTACGTCGGTTCGGACAACATCCCCGACACCGCGGACGTCGCCGAGCAGGGCCTCTACGCCCTCGACCCGAAGGACGGCAGGCTCCTCAGCCACACCCAGCAGGCTCCTGGCGCGGGCGGTGCGCTCGCCAACCGCGTCGTCCGCTGGATCGCCGCCCCCCTGTCCGGCGACGGCGTGGCCTTCCACTATCCGCTGCGCGGTCTGGGCACCGCGAAGGACGGGGACACGGCCGCGAAGGGCGCGTGGCTGGGCGGCGGCCCGGTCACCGGCGTCGGCCCCGGCACCGACGCCTCCACCACGCTGGTCGCCCAGGGCGCCGTGCTCTCCGAGGTCGAGACGGCCACCGGCACGGTGAGGAAGACCGCCACCCTGGAAGGCGGCGGCGTCCTCGGTGTGGACAGCGCACGCGGCACCGCCTGGTCGGCCGACTCCGCGGGCGGCAGGCTGTACCGCGTCGACACCGGTTCCCTCACCGTCACCGCCACCGTCGAACTCCCGGCGTCGGCCGTCTACTTCGTGGAGACGGACCCGGCGACCGGCAACGTGTGGGTGGGCAGTTCGTACGACGTGCTCGTCCTCGACCGGAACGGCAAGCTGTTGACCAAGCTGACCGGCAAGGACCGGGCCACGGCGATGGCCTTCGACAGGACCACGGGCGAGGCCTTCGTCCTGCGCGAGGACTGGGGCACCGCCGACGACGGCGCGGACAATGTCGGCGCCCTGGAGGTCTACGACAGCGCCACCGCCGAGCGGGCGGCCGAGCCCGTCGCGCTGCCCGGCAACCGCGCCGGCGCCTACGCGGGCGTCGCCGTGGCCCCCGGCGCCACCTCCGTCTACGTCACCGACCAGGCCGAGAGCAAGGTCGTCAAGCTCGACCGCCGGGTCTCGCCGAAGGTCGTCCAGTCCCCCACCGACCAGTCCGCCGCACCCGGCGACAAGGTCACCTTCGTCGCCGCCGCCGAGGGCTCCCCCGAGCCCACCGTGCGCTGGCAGGTCAGCCCCGACGACGGCCAGACCTGGACCGCGGTCGAGGGCGCGACGCGGAACACGTACGCCTTCACGGTGAAGGCGACGCAGGACGGCTACCGCTATCGCGCGGAGTTCACCAACTCGGCCGGTACGACCCGTACTTCACCGATCACCCTCACGGTCACGGACGCCGGGGACGGCGACGACGGCGGAGGTGAGGGCGGGGGCGACGACGGCCAGGACGCCGAGCCGTCCGGCAGCAGGACCGTCACCGGCCCGGGCGGCCAGAAACTCACCGTCACCCCGGTCAACCACCTCGCCACCGAGAACCAGACCCTGAAGGTCACCGGCTCCGGCTACGACACGAAGAAGGGCATCTACGTCGCCCTGTGCGTCGACAACGGCGACGGCGAACTGCCCACGCCCTGCATCGGCGGCGTCGACATGACCGGCGGCTCGCATTCCTCGGCGTGGATCTCCTCCGACCCGCCCGACTACGGCGAGGAACTGGCGATCCCGTACGGCACGGGCGGCACCTTCGAGGTCGAGCTGACCGTGGACGCCAAGGACGACTACACGGACTGCTTCAAGACCACCTGCGTCCTGGCCACCCGCAACGACCACACCCTCTCCGGCGACCGCTCCCAGGACGTCAAGGTCCCGGTCAGCTTCGTCGGCCAGGACCCGGTGGACACGGACGACGACGGCGACTCCGGTGGCACCGGCGGCGCGTCCGGCAACGGCGGCTCCGGCACGGGCACGACGGGCGGCGGCTCCGGCGACAGCGGTACGGCCTCCTCCTCGGGCGGCAGTCTCGCCTCCACCGGCGTCACGGTGCTGTCCGTAGCCGCCCTCGCGGCCATGCTGCTCGCCGTCGGCTGGGCGGCGTACCGCAAGGGGCGAACCGTCAACTGAACGGCATGGACGGCTAGTTGACCGACCGTCCCGCCACCACCCACTTCGACGGCAGTTCGATCCGCGTGCCGTCGGGCCCGTACTCCGTGGTGACCAGCGGCAGTTCGCCGCTCGCCAGCACGGTGAGCCCGGCGGCGCGCAGATACTCGGGCACCGACTCGTCGGCCACCTCGCCCGGGGCGATGCCGTGCCGGAAGATGGGGGCGAGCTTGGGCGGCGGCCCCGACGGGCTCTGGGCGAGGCCCATGAGGACGGGCTTGGCGGATTCGGAGAGTTCGACGAGGAAGGCCCGGCCGCGCTCGCCGACCAGCGTGGCGATGCCGTCCACCATCGACTGCCGGTCGTCGGGTTCGGCCTGGTGCAGGACGCCCCGCATATAGACGTTGGCGTCGCCGAGTTCGGCGTGCAGCGTCTCGGCCTCGGTCTTCTCCACGGCGTCGAACAGCCGGTACGTGGCCTGTCCCGCGGGGTCGGCGCGGCGGGCGTGGTCGAGGGCGGCGGCGGACAGGTCGGCGCCGACCAGGCGGGGGAAGCGTTCGGCGAGGAAACGGGTCTGGGTGCCGTTGCCGCAGCCCAGATCCACCATCGCGAGGGCGGGATCGGTGAGGTGCGCCTCGAAGAGGGCCAGATGGCGGCCCGCGGTGAGCGCCGGCTCAGCGTCCCAGAACACCGCCCCCTCGTCGTCCGGGGCTTCACGCCAGAAGCCCTCCCAGGCCTCCCGGTACCGACTCGTCACGCTCATGACCGACTCCCCAGGTTGCGATGCCGACCCGTCGTGAAGTGACGGGCGAGTACGGTTTATCGCGGCCTGGTTTCGGCCACAAGCGCGCGGCGCATACCTTCACTCCGCATTCGAGACTCATTACGCCGTCGTACGCCCTTTGGGGCCGTCGTGTCAGCGGCGCGGGAGCGTGAGTTCGAACCAGACGGCCTTGCCGGTGCTCGTGCGGCTCGTGCCCCACTCGCGGGCGAGGACGCTGACGACGCGCAGTCCGCGCCCGGACTCGTCGGCGGGTCCGGCGTTGAGCAGGGTCGGCAGGTCGTGGTCGTCGTCGTCCACCTCGCACAGCAGCGTGTCACCGCGGACCAGGCGCAGTTCGACGGGGCGGCTGCGGGAGTGCCCCAGGGCGTTGGTGACGAGTTCGCTGACCATCAGCTCGGCGCTGTCGGCGAGCCGGTCCAGGCCCCAGTCGTGCAGCTGTTCCCGGACGACGGCGCGGGCCCGGCCGACCTCCACCGGGTCGAGGGCGAGCCGCCACTCGGCGACGTCCTGCGGTGCGATGCCGTTGAGCCGTGCCATCAGCAGGGCCACGTCGTCCTTGCGGCCGCCGCGTGTGTTGAGGGACCGGATGATGGTGTCGCAGGCGTCGTCCATGGAAGCGGCCGGGTGGGCGGCGGACTCGCAGAGGGTCGCGAGGCCGACACCGATGTCCTCGCCGCGCACCTCGACCAGTCCGTCGGTGCACATCACGATCCGGTCGCCGGGCTCCACGCGCACGCGTACCGCCTCGAACGGCACTCCGCCGACGCCGATCGGCGCTCCGGTGGGCAGGTCGAGCAGCTCGCTGTGCCCGCCGTCGGCGCGGACCAGGACGGGCGGGATGTGGCCGGCGTTGGCGATGTGGAGTTCGCCGGCGATGGGGTCGTAGACGGCGTAGAGGCAGGTCGCGAGGTAGGTGTCGCCGAGGCGCTGGGCGAGGTCGTCGAGGTTGCGCAGCAGCCGGGCGGGCGGCAGGTCGAGGGCGGCCATGGTCTGCACGGCCGTACGCAACTGGCCCATCATGGCGGCCGAGTTGAGGCCGTGGCCCATGACGTCGCCGACGACGAGGGCGGTGCGGGCGCCGGGCAGTTTCACGGAGTCGAACCAGTCGCCGCCGACGCGGCCGAGGAGGGTGCCCGGCAGATAGCGGGTGTTGATGTCGCAGCCCGCCATGCGCGGCGGGATGTGCGGCAGCATGCTGTCCTGGAGGGTCTCGGCGACGCTCTCCTGGTAGGTGTACATGCGCGCGTTGTCGAGCACGAGGCCCGCGCGGGCGGCGAGTTCGGCGCCGGTGACCCGGTCCATGTCGTTGAAGACGGGCCGCTCGGGGTGGCGCAGCAGGATCATGAAGCCGAGGACGACGTCGCGGGCCTTGAGGGGCACGACCAGCATGGAGCGGCCCGTGATGAGCGGCCGGATGTCGCGCTTCTCGAACTGCGAGGCGATGGCATGGCCCATCTCCTCGCTGATGCGCGGCACGAGCACGGGGTCGCCGGTGGTCATGCACTGGAAGAACGGGGTGTGCGCGGGGAAGGGCATGGCCTCGCCGACCGGTACGACGTCGTCCCAGCGGCCGGGTTCGTCGGTGTGCTCGACGGCGACCCGGTGCCACATGGTGGTCGTGTCCGGTACGCCCTCGGGGAACCCCTCGCCCGCGACGACCTGTTCGCGCAGATAGGTGCCGGCGACGTCGGTGAAGCGGGGCACCACGGCCCTGCTGACCTCGATGATGGTTCGCGACAGGTCGAGGGAGGTGCCGATGCGGCCGCTGACCTCGTTGAGGAACTCCAGCCGTTCGCGTACGGCCGCGTATTCGAGGTCCTCTGCCGTGTCGGCGTCGTCCTGCGCTAACGGCAGGCCCTCTGCGGCGGCGCGGGCCGCCCGCTCCCGGCGGGCCCTGCGCTCCACGCGCCGGGGCACGCCCCAGTCGGGGGTGACGGGCACCCGGTCGTTCTGGCTGAACTCCAGGACGGGATAGCCGAGTTCGAGGATCTGGCCGACGATGCGGGCGCTCTCGTCGACGCTCATGCTGGGCAGGATCTCGGGGAGCCCGCGGGCGAGTTCCTCGGCGCCGGGGAAGTCGGTGTGCAGGGCGAACCCCGGGGCGACGCGCTCGTAGCCGGTGGGGTCGTCGTGGTCCTGGGCGTCCTGCTGGAGCCGTCCCACGTCGGCGCCGAGCACGAGCAGCCGCTCCGGCCCGGGTCCCACCAGCGGGTAGGCCCACCACAGCACGTCGACCCGGTCGCGATCGGGCACGGTGAGGCGGGCGCGGCCCGCCGCCGGGTAGTACAGCCGCCCGTCGAGGGACGATTCGAGATCGTGGCCGAGACCGTCGTAGGCCGCGTAGGCGCCGTACGGCGAGACGTCGTCGTCCTCGGGGAGCGCTCCGGAGACGGGCAGCAGGTCGACGGCCGGGTAGCCGATCGCCTCCTCCTTGGCGGCGCCGAACAGGCGGCGTGCGCCGGAGCTCCAGTGCGAGACGAGGCCCTCGCGGTCGACCACGACCACGGCCAGCGGGATGCGTCCGGACGCGGCTTGTTCCGCCACCGCGCCGTCCGTCTCGGTGCCACGGTTCATGGCCAAGGCCCTCTCTCCCCAAGGCTCCGCAAGATCTGCGCGCCCCCACCACCGTACGGCTCCGGGCCGAGGTGATGTGCCGCAACACGGGAATTGATGAGACGGGTTCACGTCGGCCGGCCCACCGGGTGAGGCGCCCGTCCGTGGCGCGTCCGCGCAGGACAGGCCCGGGTCCCGGTCGTGGGCTCAGTCCTCGTGCCCGAGCTGAAGATCACGTTCCGTACGGCCTCCTCCGGCGACCTGGAGCACGGTGGCGACCGGTGGGTAACCCGTGGCGATGACCGTGTACTCGCCGGTGGACAGGTCGACGAACCGGAAGGTGCCGTCCGGTCCGGTGGTGAGGGTGTCCATGACGTTGCCGGCCGCGTCGAGCAGGGTCACGCGCGCGTCCTCGACGGGGCGCCCGCCGCCCGCCCGCACAGTGCCGCGCAGCAGGGCGCCGCCGGCGAGTTCGATGTCCTGGCGGGTCTCCCGTGCGGCCTTGACGGTGACGGGGACGGCGGCCGGGCGGAACGCGGCCGCGCTCGCGGCGAGGGTGTACTCGCCGGCGACGAGTTCGGTGATGACATAGCCGCCCTCGCGTCCGCTGCGGGTGGTGGCGACGACCTCGCCGTGCACGTCGGTGAGCGTGACGGTGGCGTCCACGGCGGTGCCGTCCGGGGTGAGCACCCGGCCGGCGAGGCGTCCCGCGCCGCCGAGGACGATGTCCAGTTCGACGGGGCCGTCGCCGACGGTCACGGAGACGGCCTGCGGCTGGTGGCCGCCCGCCGCCGCGATCATGACGTACGACCCCGGGCCCGGCGTCACCAGCGCGTACCGCCCGTCCTCGCCGCTCGCGCCGCGCCCGACCTGCTGCCCGGTGACGTCGATGAGGGTGAGCGCCGCGTGGCGTACGTACGTCCCGTCGGGATGCTGCACGGTTCCCTGGACGGGGACTTCGGCGGCGTACCGCGAACGGGCCTGCGGGATCGTGGGGTTCACCGGCGCCTGGTCCGTCTCCGGGGCCGGGGCGTTGTGGGACACCAGCGGTTTCTCCTTGAGGAAGAAGGCGATGAGCAGACCGAGGACGAGCACCGGCACGAGATAGAGGAAGATCCTCGGCATGGCGTCGGCGTAGGCCTGGATGTAGTCGTCGCGCAGCGCGGCGGGCAGGGTGTGGACGAGCTGCGGGGTGATCGACTCGGGGTCGGGCAGCTCGGCGCCCGCGCGCGTGGGCAGCCGTTCGGCCAGGGCGTCGGCGAGCCGGTCCGCGAAGAGGGTGCCGAAGATCGCGGCGCCGACGCTGCCGCCGATCTGCCGGAAGTAGTTGTTGGCGCTGGTGGCGGTGCCGAGGTCGGTGGGGCGCACGGAGTTCTGCACGGCGAGGATCAGGACCGGCATCACCATGCCGATGCCGGCGCCGAGTACGGCCATCCAGAGGCTGTAGTGCAGTCGGGGCGTGTCGGCTTCGAGGCGGGACAGCAGCCACATGCCGACGGCGGAGAGCGCGCTGCCGAGCACGGTGTAGATCTTGTAGCGGCCGGTGAGGCTGATGAGTTGGCCGCAGACGATGGAGGCGCCGACGATGCCGCCCATCATCGGCAGCATCAGCAGGCCCGACTCGGTGGCCGTGGCGCCGTCGACCATCTGCAGGTAGGTCGGCAGATAGCTGGCGGCGCCGAACAGGGCGACGCCGATCACCAGGCCGACGAGACCGGTGACGTTGAAGACGGAGTCCCTGAACAGCCTGAGCGGGATGAGGGGTTCGGCGGCGTGGTGCTCGACGACGAGGAAGAGGACGGCGGCGAGGGCGGCTCCGGCGCCGAGGCCGAGGATGACACGGGAGTCCCAGGCGTACTCGGTGCCGCCCCAACTGGTCAGCAGGACCAGGCAGGTGGAGGCGGCGGCGAGCAGCAGGGCGCCGAGGACGTCGAGCCGGGCCTTGGCCTTCGGCTTGGGCAGCTTCAGTACGACGGCGACCACGGCCAGGGTGACGAGGCCGAAGGGGACGTTGATGTAGAAGCACCAGCGCCAGGAGAGATGGTCGGTGAAGTAGCCGCCCAACAGGGGGCCTGCGACCGAGGCGAGGCCGAAGGCGGCGCCGATCAGGCCCATGAAGCGGCCCCGTTCCCGGGCCGGCACGATGTCCGCGATGATCGCCTGGACGCCGATCATGAGCCCGCCGGCGCCGACGCCCTGGACGGCGCGGTAGGCGATCAGCTGGTCCATGGTCTCGGCACGGCCGGCGAGCGCGGAGCCGACGACGAAGACGACGATCGCGAACTGGAAGACGCCCTTGCGGCCGAGGAGATCGCCGAGCTTGCCGTAGACCGGCAGGCCGACGGTGGCGGTGAGCAGGTAGGCGGTGATCGCCCAGGACATCCTGTCCAGGCCGTGCAGCTCGCCGACGATCTTCGGCAGCGCGGTGGCGACGATCATCTGCTCCAGCGCGGCCAGCAGCAGCGCGAGCATCAGCGCGAAGAAGACCAGACGCACCCGGCGCGGGCCCAGTCGGGGCTCGGCGTCCTGGGGCGGGGCCGGTGGAGGAGGCGCGGTGACGGTTTCTTCCTGCACCAACGTCGTGCCGCCCACGGACCGCTCCCCTCGCCGTACCTGCTCACATTTCCCGCATTAGGCGACAACTACGAGCAAGCACGGCGAGTTACGGTGCCGTCCCGGACACGGCCGAGATCCACCCGAACCGGTGAGGAGGCCAAGGGCCCCCGCACACCGGGGACTTACTTCTCGACCTCGGTGGCGAGGTTGGCGAGCAGCGCGTCGTAGATACGGCCGAGGCCCTTGGGGGCGAAGGTCTTCTCGAAGAAGCCACCGATGCCGCCGGCGCCCTGCCAGACGGTGGTGACGACGACCCTGGACCTACCCTCGCCGGCCGGGGTGACCCGCCAGGTGGTGACCATGGAGGAGTTGCGGTCCTTCTCGACGAGCTCGCCGTCGGTGGGCTCGCTGACCTCCAGGAGGCAGTCGCGCACACGCTTGCTGGTGGCCTGGAGCTTCCAGTGGACGAGCGTGCCCTCGCCGTCGCCGCCCTCGCGCACCTCGTACTCGCTGAAGTGCTCGGGCAGGACCTTCTGCCGCGTGCCGCTGTAGTCGGCGAGGGCGTCGAACACCTTCTCCGCGTCCGCCGCGACGACCCGCTCCGTAGTGGCCTCGACCTGCGCCATTGACTTCCTCCAGGACCTGATTTCTCGGGGGTTGGAGCAAGCCAACCACCCCGCCGCCACCGCGCCCAAATCGGGGTCCCGATCCGCTCACGGAAGCGGTCGCACAGTGATCGAAAACGAAGCGGGGAGATAGGTCGCACGATCAAGGGAACATGTGTTCTATTCTGTGGTCAGTGCTACCGAGGAGGCACCATGCGCTGGGAGAACCTCACCCTGGAGTCCGACCACAGCCGGGCCGACTCCGCGCTGTTCGGCGCGGACGCCGTGGTCACCCGCACCTTCGACACGCCCGAGTTCGCCGGGATCACGTTCCACGAGATCCGGGCCCGCTCGATCATCAACCGGGTGCCGGGCGCCTCGCGCATGCCCTTCGAGTGGACGGTCAACCCCTATCGGGGCTGCTCGCACGCGTGCGTGTACTGCTTCGCCCGCAAGACCCACAGCTATCTGGACCTGGACACGGGTCTCGGCTTCGACTCGCAGATCGTGGTCAAGGTGAACGCGCCGGAGCTGCTGCGCCACCAGCTCGCCTCGCGGCGCTGGCAGGGCGACCACATAGCGATGGGCACGAACGTCGACTGCTACCAGCGGGCCGAGGGCCGCTACCGGCTGATGCCGGGCATCCTCGCCGCCCTGCGCGACCACGCCAACCCGTACTCGATCCTCACCAAGGGCACGCTGATCCTGCGCGACCTGGAGCTGCTGAAGCAGTCCGCCGAGGTGACCGACGTCGGCATCTCCGTCTCGGTCGGCTTCGTCGACCCGGAGCTGTGGCGCACCGTGGAGCCGGGCACGCCCGCGCCCGAGCGGCGCCTGGACGTCGTACGGACCCTGGCCGAGCACGGGCTCGGGTGCGGGGTGCTGATGGCGCCGGTGATCCCGTTCCTGAGCGACCAGCCGGCCCAACTGCGGGCCACCGTGCGGGCGATAGCCGCCTCCGGGGCGACCTCCGTCACCCCGCTGGTGCTGCATCTGCGGCCCGGGGCGCGCGAGTGGTTCATGGCCTGGCTCGGCCGCGAGCACCCGCATCTGGTGCGCCGTTACGAGCGGCTGTACGCGGACGGCGCCTACGCGCCGAAGTGGTACCAGCGCCGGGTCACCCGTCAGGTCCACGACCTGGCGCGGGAGTACGGCATCGGCCCCACGCGCGCGGGGATGCCGCGCCGGATCCGCGAACCCGAACCGGCACCGCGGCCCGCCGGGCACACGCGGTCCGAACCGACCCAGCTCTCCCTGCTCTGAGGGCGTGGCGGGCCCGGGGCGCATCGGAGGTCCGAGGATGCATTTGAGGGCATCTGCGATCCAATAGGGTCAAGTCTGAGCAGAAACAGTTCTTCCAGGCGCCCGTTCCGGGATGAATGCGGCCAGGACCGTGGCCTTCGCGGTCCGGAACGCTCCGTCCTGGGAGGACACCATGGGAAAACGCGCAGCCCTGCTGTGCGGCGCGGCCGTCGTCCTGGCCGGAAGCGTGACGGCCGCCCCCGCGGCGGCGAGCGCCCCGCCTCCCACGGAGACCGCTCGGGCCGCACCCCTGGCCTGGAAGAAGTGCGGCACCACCAAGTACCCGACGCTGCAGTGCGCGTCCCTCGACGTGCCGCTCGACCACGCCGCCCCGCACGGCCGGCGCATCACCCTCGCGCTGTCCCGTGTCCCGCACACCGCGAAGAAGTACCAGGGCCCGCTGCTGGTCAACCCGGGCGGCCCCGGCGGCAGCGGTCTCACGCTCGCCGGGTTCGTCGCCGCCGCACTGCCGAAGGAGGTGGCGGCGCAGTACGACATCATCGGCTTCGACCCGCGCGGAGTCGGCAGGAGCAAGCCCGCCCTCAACTGCGACCCCGGCCACTTCGCCCCCGTCCGCCCGGACTCCGTGCCCCGCACGCTTCGGATCGAGCGAGCCAACCTCCAGCGGGCCAAGGCCTTCGCGCGGGCCTGCGGTGAGAAGTACGCGGACGTGCTGTCGTACATCGACACGATCAGCGCGGTGCGGGACATGGACCGGATCCGCGCGGCACTCGGCGCACGGCGGATCAGCTACTTCGGCTACTCGTACGGCACCTACCTCGGCACCGTCTACGCCAAGCTCTTCCCGGAGCGGGTGCGGCGCGCGGCCCTGGACTCGGTCGTCGACCCCACCGGCGTCTGGTACGAGGCCAACCTCGCGCAGGACGTCGCCTTCGACGACCGGCACCGCGCGTTCCTGGCGTGGGTCGCCAAGCACGACAGGACGTACGGGCTCGGCACGGACCCCTCCAGGGTCGAGGCCAAGTGGTACGCGATGCGGACGGCCCTGGCCAATGCCCCGGCCGGCGGCAAGGTCGGCGCCTCCGAACTGGAGGACACCTACCTTCCCGGCGGCTACTTCAACGGCTACTGGCCCTATCTCGCCGAGGCGTTCGCGGCGTACGCGAACCGCAAGGACGCCGACCCGTTGATCGAGGCGTACGAGAAGTTCGGCGCCTCGGACGCGTCCGACGAGAACGGCTACAGCGTCTACGCCGCCGTGCAGTGCCGGGACGCCGCCTGGTCGCGGGACTGGCACCGGTGGCGGGCGGACAACTGGGCCGTGTACGCGAAGGCACCGTTCATGACCTGGAACAACGCCTGGTACAACGCGCCGTGCGCGTTCTGGCCGAAGGCCTCGCTCTCGTCGGTGAGTATCGCGAACAGCAAGGTGGCGCCGGTGCTGCTGTTCCAGTCGACCGGCGACGCGGCCACCCCGTACCAGGGCGCCGTCACCGTCCACCGGCAGCTGGCCCGCTCCAGCCTGGTGGTCGAGCGGGGCGGCGGCAACCACGGCATCACGCTGGGCGGGAACCCCTGCCTGGACAGGCACCTCGCGGCCTATCTGTCCGACGGCACGGTGCCGCGCGGCGCGGGCTCGGTCGACGCGGTGTGCGAAGCTCGGCCCGACCCGAAGCCGCTGACCTCCAAGGTGGCGGCGACCTCGGCCCGCGGCGCGGAACTGCACCAGCTGATCGGTTTCCGCCACTGAGACCCGAACGATAATTCGGAGGCTGTGCGGGCGTGCGGTGCCTAGGGTGCCGCCATGGACGACGAACGCCTCCTCATCCGTCCCATGACCCTCGCCGACTGCGACCGCGTGGCCGAGATCCGCGTGCGCGGCTGGCAGAGCGCCTACCAGGGGCTGATTCCGCGGTCGTACCTCGACGCGATGAGCATCGAGCGGGACGCCGAGCGCCACCGCGCCCGCTCGGCGCAAGGCGACGGCAGCGTCGTCGACCTGGTCGCGCAGAGGGACGGCGAGGTCGTGGGCTGGGCCTGTCACGGGCCGTACCGGGACGGTGAAGCCCGCACCGCCGACGCCGAGTTGTACGCCCTCTACGTGGACCCGCCGCGGTACGGCACCGGCATCGGTCACGCCCTGTTGCGGGAGGCCCTGTGGAACCGCACGGCCCTCGGCCACGAGCGCATGTACCTGTGGGTGCTCAAGGGCAACGGCCGTGCCCGCCGGCTCTACGAACGGGCGGGCTTCGAGGCCGACGGCACCGAGGAACCGTTCGAGGCGGACGGGGTCCCGGTTCCCGAAGTGCGGTATGTGCGCACGCTCAACGAGGCCTAGGGATCCGCGCCAGCGCCCGTACCGCCGCCTCCGCCAGCGCCGGGTGGGCCAGGGCCTCGTTCAGGACGCGTGTGGCGCGGGTGTCACCGAGGGTGCCGAGGCCCTCCACACAGGCGAGGGCCACGCGGCGGTAGGGGTCGTGGGGGCGCAGGCGGCGTTCCAGGGTGGTGATCAGGGCGGGGACGGCCTCGGGGGCGCGCAGTTGGACCAGGAGGCGGACCGGGAGCAGGGCGTAGGCGACGCGGAGTTCGTTGGTGGCAAGGGCGGCGGCGGCGCGGGCGGTGCGCGGGTCGCCGAGCCGGGCGAGGGCGTGGGCGGCGGAGACGCAGCGCTCGGGATCACGGTGGTTGAGCAGCAGGACGAGGGATTCGAAGGCCCGCCGGTCGCCCGCGAGGCCCAGCCGGAACGCGGCCAGCTCCCTGGCCCACAGCGGCTGTCCGGGCGCGGTGAGCACGCTCGCCAGTTCGTCGAGGTCCTCGGTCGCCACGAGATGCTCGTACGCGGCCGACGCCCCGGACTCCTGCCGTAAGCGCTCCGTGAGTGATCGCAACTCTTCGTCCATGAAGCCGAGCGTATGCAAGCGGCCCGCCTCACGGGACCTACATCACAAAGACGAGGTCTGGCGCGCTCGTTACCCACCGGTTAAGCTCATACGAGCGAGTCACCCACTCGCGGATCTACTTGCAGCGGCCTGGTGACGCAGTTGCTGCGAGTGCTGGTCGGTTCGGTACTTCTTGTACCTCAGTACGACTCGGCTCCGGGACAGGGCCGGTCGGATCCGCCGTTCCCCGGCGCGTGTGCACGCGTTCGGCGACGGCACCGGGCGTGTGCGCCAGTAGCCCGGCATCAACACCCGCACTCACTCCCTTGTCGCACCCGGTGCGCCTCCTCGGCGCACCCGGGCGCGATTCCAGTCGTCACCCTCATTCCTGGAGTCCCGCGATGGCCACTCCCCTGTCCGACACCTCGTCCGACACCCCTCTGTCCCAGCTCAAGACCGTCGCCGTCGTCGGCCTCGGCACCATGGGCACCGGCATCGCCGAGATCCTGGCCAAGGCCGGTCGCGAGGTCATCGGCATCGACATCAGCGAGGCCGCGGCCGCCAAGGCCGTCGCCGCGCTGGAGAACTCGACCGCCCGTGCCGTGGAGCGCGGCCGGCTGACCGAGGAGGAGCGCGCGGAGTCCCTCGCCCGCGTCCGCACCTTCACCGAGCTGCGGGCCGCTGCCGACGCGGACCTGGTCATCGAGGTGGCGCCGGAGTCGTACGAGATCAAGCAGCAGATCTTCCGCGAGCTGGACGGGATCGTGCGTCCCGAGACCATCCTGGCGACCGGCACCAACGCCCTCTCGGTCACGCGGCTGGCCGCCGACTCGGCCCGCCCCGAGCGCGTGCTCGGCCTGCACTTCTTCAACCCGGCGCCCGCGATGCGGCTGGTCGAGGTCGTCTCGTCCGTGCTGACCGCGCCCGCCGCCGTCACCGCGGTCACCAACCTCGCCCTGGACCTCGGCAAGGAGCCCGTCGCGGTCGGCGACCGGCCCGGTTTCGTCGCCGACGGGCTGCTGTTCGGCTACCTCAACCAGGCGGCCGCGATGTACGAGGCGAAGTACGCCTCCCGCGAGGACATCGACGCCGCGATGCGGCTCGGCTGCGGACTGCCGATGGGCCCGCTCGCCCTGCTCGACCTGATCGGCATCGACACCGCGCGCCGGGTCCTGGAGGCCATGTACGCCGAGTCCCGCGACCGGCTGCACGCCCCCGCGCCGATCCTCAAGCAGCTCAGCGAGGCGGGACTGACGGGACGTAAGTCGGGCCGTGGCTTCTACACGTACGAGGCGCCGGGCAGCGCCACCGTCGTGCGGGACGCGCTGACGCCGCTGGACGGCGCCGCCCTCACCCCCGGCCGTACCGTCCGCTCGGTCGGTGTCGCCGGTTCCGGCACCATGGCGTCCGGGATCGCGGAGGTCTTCGCCAAGGCCGGGTACGAGGTCGTCCTCGCCGCCCGCAGCGAGGAGAAGGCGCAGGCCGCGAAGGCCCGCATCGGCAAGTCGCTTTCACGCTCTGTCGACAAGGGCCGGATGACCGCCGAGGCCGCAGCGCGGACCCTGGACCTGATCACCGCGGCGGGTTCGTACGACGCGTTCGCCGACGTCGACCTGGCCGTCGAGGCCATCGCCGAGGACCTGGAGATCAAGCAGCAGCTGTTCGCGACGCTGGACAAGGTCTGCAAGCCGGGCGCGGTGCTGGCCACCACCACCTCGTCGCTGCCCGTCGTCGCCTGCGCCCGTGCCACCTCGCGTCCGCAGGACGTGATCGGCATGCACTTCTTCAACCCGGCGCCGGCGATGAAGCTGGTCGAGGTCGTCCGTACGGTGCTCACCGCCGACGACGTGCACGCCACGGTCCGCGAGGTCTGCGGCCGGATCAGGAAGCACGCCGTGGACTGCGGTGACCGTGCCGGATTCATCGTGAACGCCCTGCTGTTCCCGTACCTGAACAACGCGATCAAGATGGTGCAGGAGCACTACGCGACGCTCGACGACATCGACGCCGCGATGAAGCTGGGCGGCGGCTACCCCATGGGGCCGTTCGAGCTGCTGGACGTCGTCGGCCTCGATGTCTCCCTGGCGATCGAGAAGGTCCTGCACCGTGAGTTCCGCGACCCGGGTCTCGCTCCGGCGCCGCTCCTGGAGCACCTGGTGGCCGCGGGCTGCCTCGGCCGCAAGACGGGCCGCGGTTTCCGCGAATATGCCCGGCGCTGAGCGGCCCGGGGACTGGTTCAGAAGCGGGCAGGAGTGGGGCGGGCTGCTGGACCCCGGCAGCCCGCTTCCGGCCTCCCGGCACGGCTCGGCCCCGCCCGCCGAGGGCGGGGGAAACCCCGTGCATGCGCATCAAGCTGCGCACATGCAGTACGTTCGGGTCATGTCCCAGCCCGCCAAGTCCTCACGTACACCAGCCACGCCCGACGCGCCGGAAAGTGCCGCCGGCAGTCGCGCGGCCGCCCAACGGCTCAAGATGCGCCGCGAACTGGCGGCGGCGGCGATGGAGCTGTTCGCGACCAAGGGGTACGAGGCGACCACCGTCGACGAGATCGCGGCCGCGGCCGGCGTCGCCCGCCGTACCTTCTTCCGCCACTTCCGTTCCAAGGAAGAGGCGATCTTCCCGGACCACGACGACACCCTGATCCGCGCCGAGGCGGTGCTCAACGCCGCCCCGGCCCATGAGCACCCGCTCGACACGGTGTGCCGTGGCATCAAGGAGGTCATGCGGATGTACGCGGCCCGGCCGGAGATCTCGGTCGCCCGCTACAAGCTGACGCGCGAGGTGCCAACCCTGCGCGAGGCGGAGATCGCGTCGGTGGCCCGCTACGAACGCCTCTTCACCCGGTACCTCCTCGGCCACTTCGACGAGCACGCCCACGACGACGACGCCAACGACGACCCGCTGCTGGCGGAGGTCGCCGCGTCCGCCGTGGTCACCGCCCACAACCACGTCCTGCGGCGCTGGCTGCGGGCCGGCGGCCAGGGCGACGTGGAGGCGCAGCTCGACCATGCCTTCGCGATCGTGCGGAGGACGTTCGGGACGGGTATCGGTGCGGGCCGGGACACCGCGCCGCGCTCGGCGCCTGCCTCGGTGGCCTCGCAGGGCGAGGTGCTGGTGACGGTGGCGCGCACGGACGCGCCGCTCGACGAGGTGATGCGGACGATCGAGCAGGCGCTGAAGGAGCGGGCCTAGGGCCGCTCAGGACGTGGGCCGGAGGGGAGAGCGGGGCGCGGGCCGAGTGCGTCGCCCGCGCTCCTACGCCGGAACCTCAGAGGTAGCTCAGGAAAACGGCCCGGCGGGAACTATCGCGCGGGCACGTCCGTCCTCCCTGTCGAAGCACGATCTTCATGGTTGCGCGACGGAAGTGAGTTGCCATGCAGGCGAACGACCCGACCAAGCTCGAAGCCACCCTGGCCGACGGGCGGCGCATGACCCTGTCCCTCCCCGCGACCGACGCCAAGTGGGCCGCCGACGGCATAAAGGGCCTTCGCGCCGTCCCGCCCACCCACACGGGCCGCGGCGAGGAGCCCCCCGCCCTCCCCGAGGAGCCGGCACTTCCCCTGCAAGTGGCGCTGCTGGGCCTGGGCGCCTAGAGCCTGTCCGGGGCAGGCGGGCTCGGGGACACGGGACCACCCGGGGTGCGGAGTCCCGCCGCTCACTGGCCGCGGCGGCTTCGCACCGACCGGCCCGGGGCGAACCTCGCTGACAGCCCCGGGTCCGCCTGTCCCGTCAGCAGCCCCGCCACCAGCCGCCCCGTCGCGGGGGCCAGCATCAGGCCCAGCATGTTGTGGCCGGTGGCGAGCAGGACGCGGGGACGGCCCGGGAGCGGGCCGATCAGGGGCAGGCCGTCCGGGGTCATCGGACGCGGCCCCATCCACTCCTGCTCCCGCCGCTCCCAGTCGGCCCCCGGCAGATACGGCCGCGCGGCCGCCACCAGAGCCTCCACACGGCCCTGCCGGAAGCGGTCCGGGTCCCGGTCGAACTCCATCGTCCCGGCGACCCGCACCCCCTTGCCCGACGGCGCCAGCACCGCCTTCGCCGCGCCCAGGTGGACCAGTCGCCTCGGCACTGACTCGACGGGCACCGAGAAGCTGTAGCCCTTCCCGGCGGCCACCTCGATCCGCTGCCCGAGCGAGGCGCTGAGCTGCCGGGACCAGACGCCAGCGGCGATCACCACCGCGTCCGCCCGGTAGGTCCCGGCAGTCGTACGGACCTCCACCCGCCCGGCGCCGTCCCGCACCGCCGTCACCCGCGCGCCCTCCACCAGCTCGGCCCCGTCCCGCCGCAGCCGTCCGGCCAGCGTGTCCACGAACTGCCCCGGATCCACGGCCCACTGACGCTCCACCAGGAACCCGGCCCGGGCGGCGGGCCCGAGCGCGCCGGATGCGCGGGGTGCTGTCCGGGATGAGCCTGCCGATCACCGTGGGTGCCGAGGCGGTGGGCACGGTGTGCCTGACCGGGGATCCGGAGGAGGTGCGGTGTTTCGGCCTGGTCGTGCGGCGGCAGACCGAGATCCTCCTGGAGGAGGCCGCCCTGCTGCGCTCCCGGCTGCTGCACGAGCGGGCGGTGGACGACTGCGTACGGGACATCGCGCTGTACGACCCCGAGGTCGTCGACGCCGAAACCGTCGAGGCGCGGATGGCCGAGCTCGGGGCCGATCCGCGCATCCCGCGCACGGCGGTGGTGCTGGACGTCCGGGCGGGCGGGGTGTCACGGATGTCGCTGCTGCGGACGGTACGGGAGGTCTTCGGCTCCGTTCAGGACGTGACCGGGGAACTCGCGGCCGGCCGGTACGCCGTCCTGCACGCCTCGGTCGGCCGCCCCGAACGGCTCGTCGAGCGGTGCTCAGCGCTGGTGGAACGCCTCGGCGAGCGGCACGGGGCCGATGCCCGGTGCGGGATCGGTGAGCCCGGTCGGGGCGTCGCCGGGACGCACGCCTCGTACCGGGACGCGGCGCTGGCACTGCGTGCCGGTCCCCGGCTGGAGCCGGACGGGCGGGTCTTCGCCGTGGCCGACCTGCGCGTACCCCAGCTCGTGGCCTCGGTCGTACGGCACGAACGCGACCGGTACGCGGCCGCGGTCCTCACCGGCCTGCGTGAGCGGGCGGACTGGCCCGTGCTGCGAGAGACGCTGATCGCCTGGGCGGAGGGCGGCTTCCAGCTGGTGCGGACGGCGGAGCGGCTCGCCGTCCACCGGAACACGCTGCTGTACCGGCTGGCGAAGATCGAGGAGCTGAGCGGACGCGGGTTGCGGGAGCCGCGTACCGCGATGGCCATGTACCTGGCATGCCTGGCCGATGCCCTCCGGGTGACCGACCACTGACCGACCACTGACCGACCACTGACCGGCCACTGACCGGCCAATGCTCGACCAATGCTCGACCAGTGACCGATCACTGCCCGATAGCGCCCGATTAGCACCTACTCGTCGGTAACTTTGATCGATCATCGCTCATCTGTTACGTAAAGATTTCATCTGAGGGCAAGTTCTGGCACTGCGTGCCTTGCCACGTGACACGCCGTGCCATACGTTGAAGGAGTCCGGGCGGCCGGCGTGCAGAGACCTTTCGTACGTCGGCTGTCCCCGCAAACCCTTCCCGGGGTCTGCGCGCCCGGCGCCTGCGTCACAGGCAACCTCCCGCGCCACAAAGCGCTGCCGAACAGCACCATCCGCCGAACCGACGGCAATCACCCAAAAACCCTCAGCAGCACCGACGTAACCCTCAGCACCCCTCCCTCAGGGTGCACACCGCCGGAGGCAACACCGTGACCACTCAGGACATCCTGGACGCGATCCAGTCGCCGGAATCGACGCCGGCCGACTTCGCCGCTCTCCCGCTCCCCGAGTCGTACCGCGCGATCACCGTGCACAAGGACGAGACGGACATGTTCGCGGGCCTGGAAACCCGTGACAAGGACCCGCGCAAGTCGATCCACCTGGACGACGTTCCGGTGCCGGAGCTCGGCCCGGGCGAGGCCCTGGTGGCCGTCATGGCCTCCTCGGTCAACTACAACTCGGTCTGGACCTCGATCTTCGAGCCCCTGCCGACCTTCGGCTTCCTGGAGCGCTACGGCAAGCTCAGCGAGCTCACCAAGCGCCACGACCTGCCGTACCACATCATCGGCTCCGACCTCGCGGGCGTCGTCCTGCGCACCGGCCCGGGCGTCAACTCCTGGAAGCCCGGTGACGAGGTCGTCGCGCACTGTCTGTCCGTCGAGCTGGAGTCCTCGGACGGCCACAACGACACCATGCTCGACCCCGAGCAGCGCATCTGGGGCTTCGAGACCAACTTCGGCGGCCTCGCCGAGATCGCACTCGTCAAGTCCAACCAGCTGATGCCGAAGCCCCAGCACCTCAGCTGGGAGGAGGCCGCCGCTCCGGGGCTCGTGAACTCGACCGCGTACCGCCAGCTGGTCTCCCGCAACGGCGCCGGGATGAAGCAGGGCGACAACGTCCTGATCTGGGGCGCGAGCGGCGGACTCGGCTCGTACGCCACACAGTTCGCGCTGGCCGGCGGCGCCAACCCGATCTGTGTCGTGTCCAGCCCCCAGAAGGCGGACATCTGCCGGGCGATGGGCGCCGAGGCGATCATCGACCGCAACGCCGAGGGCTACAAGTTCTGGAAGGACGAGAACACCCAGGACCCGAAGGAGTGGAAGCGCTTCGGCAAGCGCATCCGTGAGCTCACCGGCGGCGAGGACGTCGACATCGTCTTCGAGCACCCCGGCCGCGAGACCTTCGGCGCCTCGGTCTACGTCACGCGCAAGGGCGGCACCATCGTCACCTGCGCCTCCACCTCGGGCTACAACCACGAGTACGACAACCGCTACCTGTGGATGTCCCTGAAGCGGATCATCGGCTCGCACTTCGCCAACTACCGCGAGGCCTGGGAGGCCAACCGGCTCATCGCGAAGGGCAAGATCCACCCCACCCTGTCGAAGGTCTACTCCCTGGAGGAGACCGGCCAGGCGGCGTTCGACGTGCACCGCAACCTCCACCAGGGCAAGGTCGGCGTCCTGTGCCTCGCCCCCGAGGAAGGTCTCGGCGTGCGCGACGAGGAGATGCGCGCCAAGCACATCGACGCCATCAACCGCTTCCGCAACATCTGATCCGCGACATCTGAGACACCCGAGGTCATAGATGACTGAGCGTCAGCCCGCCGAAGGCGCGCGGGAGAAGGACCGGCCGTGGCTCATGCGCACGTATGCCGGGCACTCCACGGCCGAGGCGTCCAACGAGCTGTACCGGCGCAACCTCGCCAAGGGGCAGACCGGCCTGTCGGTCGCGTTCGACCTGCCCACGCAGACCGGCTACGACTCCGACCACATCCTCGCCCGTGGCGAGGTCGGCCGGGTCGGCGTGCCCGTCGCGCACCTCGGTGACATGCGCCGGCTGTTCCAGGACATCCCCCTGGAGCAGATGAACACCTCGATGACGATCAACGCCACCGCCATGTGGCTGCTGGCGCTCTACCAGGTCGTCGCCGAGGAGCAGGGCGCGGACATCACCAAGCTCCAGGGCACGACCCAGAACGACATCGTCAAGGAGTACCTGTCGCGGGGGACCCATGTCTTCCCGCCGGGGCCCTCACTCCGGCTGACGACGGACATGATCGCGTACACGGTCTCCCACATCCCGAAGTGGAACCCGATCAACATCTGCAGCTACCACCTGCAGGAGGCGGGCGCCACGCCGGTCCAGGAGATCGCGTACGCGATGTCCACCGCGATAGCGGTTCTCGATGCCGTGCGCGACTCAGGACAGGTCCCCGCCGAGAAGTTCGGGGACGTCGTGGCCCGTATCTCCTTCTTCGTGAACGCGGGCGTCCGCTTCATCGAGGAGATGTGCAAGATGCGGGCGTTCGGGCGGATCTGGGACCAGGTCACGCGCGAGCGGTACGGCATCGAGAACCCCAAGCAGCGCCGCTTCCGGTACGGCGTCCAGGTCAACTCCCTCGGTCTGACCGAGGCTCAGCCGGAGAACAACGTCCAGCGGATCGTGCTGGAGATGCTGGCCGTGACGCTGTCGAAGGACGCACGCGCGCGTGCCGTGCAGCTGCCCGCCTGGAACGAGGCCCTCGGCCTCCCCCGGCCCTGGGACCAGCAGTGGTCGCTGCGGATCCAGCAGGTGCTGGCGTACGAGAGCGATCTGCTGGAGTACGAGGACATCTTCGAGGGCTCGAAGGTGATCGAGGCGAAGGTGGACGCGCTGGTCGAGGCCTCGCTCGCGGAGATCGACCGCATCCAGGGGATGGGCGGCGCGATGGCCGCAGTCGAGTCCGGCTACCTCAAGTCGCAGCTGGTCGCCTCGCACGCCGAGCGCCGGGGCCGGATCGAGTCCGGCCAGGAGAAGATCATCGGTGTCAACGCCTTCGAGGGCACCGAACCCAACCCGCTGACCGCCGACCTGGACACCGCGATCCAGACGGTGGACCCGGCCGTCGAGGCCCGGGTGATCGCGGGGCTCCAGCACTGGCGCGACACCCGCTACCAGCCGCCCTTCAACCACCCGCGCCCGTGTAAGGCGCTGGAGAAGCTGAAGGAGGCCGCCAAGGGGACCGGCAACCTCATGGAGGCCACCCTGGAGTGCGCCCGCGCCGGCGTCACGACCGGCGAGTGGGCGGGGGCGCTGCGCGAGGTGTTCGGCGAGTTCCGGGCGCCGACCGGTGTGTCGTCCGCGCCGGTGGCGATCCCCGCCGAAGAGGGCTCCGCCCTTGCCCAGGTCCGCCGCAAGGTCGACCTGACCGCCAAGGACATGGGCGTCGGCAAGCTGCGCTTCCTGGTCGGCAAGCCGGGCCTGGACGGGCACTCCAACGGGGCCGAGCAGATCGCGGTGCGCGCGCGTGACGCCGGCTTCGAGGTGGTCTACCAGGGCATCCGGCTGACGCCCGAGCAGATCGTGGACGCGGCCCTCGCCGAGGACGTGCACGCGGTCGGCCTGTCGATCCTGTCCGGATCGCACGCCCAGCTGGTGCCGGACGTGCTGGAACGGCTCCGTGTGGCCGGTGCCACAGATATACCGGTGATCGCCGGTGGCATCATCCCGAATGGTGACGCCGAGCAGCTCAGGGCCGCCGGAGTGGCCGCCGTCTTCACCCCGAAGGACTTCGACATCACCGGAATCATCGGCCGCATCGTCGACGAGATCCGGAAAGCGAACAAGCTCGACCCCCTGGAGGTCCCCGCATGACCACGCCCGTCAACCGACTCCGCCCGCGGCGCTCCTGCCTGGCCGTGCCGGGCTCGAACCCCCGCTTCCTGGAGAAGGCGCAGGGCCTCCCGGCCGACCAGGTCTTCCTCGACCTGGAGGACGCCTGCGCCCCGCTCGCCAAGCCCGAGGCGCGGCACACCATCGTCAAGTTCCTCAACGAGGGCGACTGGACCGGCAAGACGAGGGTCGTGCGCGTCAACGACTGGACGACCGAGTGGACGTACCGCGACGTCGTCACGGTCGTCGAGGGCGCAGGCCAGAACCTCGACTGCATCATGCTGCCGAAGGTGCAGACGGCCGAGCAGATCGTGGCGCTGGACCTCCTCCTCACTCAGATCGAGAAGACGATGGGCTTCGAGGTCGGCAAGATCGGCATCGAGGCGCAGATCGAGAACGCGCAGGGCCTGAACAACGTCAACGAGATCGCGACGGCGTCCCAGCGCGTCGAGACGATCATCTTCGGCCCGGCCGACTTCATGGCGTCCATCAACATGAAGTCGCTGGTCGTCGGCGAGCAGCCGCCCGGCTACCCGGCGGACGCCTACCACTACATCCTGATGAAGATCCTGATGGCCGCCCGCGCCAACAACCTCCAGGCGATCGACGGCCCCTACCTGCAGATCCGCAACATCGACGGCTACCGCGAGGTCGCCCAGCGCGCCGCCGCGCTCGGCTTCGACGGCAAGTGGGTGCTGCACCCGGGCCAGGTCGAGGCGTCCAACGAGATCTTCTCGCCCTCGCAGGAGGACTACGACCACGCCGAGCTGATCCTGGACGCGTACGACTACTACACGTCCGAGGCGGGCGGCAAGAAGGGCTCCGCGATGCTCGGCGACGAGATGATCGACGAGGCCAGCCGCAAGATGGCGCTGGTCATCTCCGGCAAGGGACGTGCGGCCGGCATGCAGCGCACGTCGAAGTTCGAGATCCCGGAGGCCTGAGCACCATGCAGTTCGGACGCACCTACGAGGAGTTCGAGGTCGGGGCGACGTACAAGCACTGGCCTGGGAAGACGGTCACGGAGTACGACGACCACCTGTTCTGTCTCCTCACTATGAACCACCACCCGCTCCACATGGACACGAACTATGCGGAGAAGACGACGGACTTCGGCAAGAACGTCGTCGTCGGGAACTACATCTACTCGCTGCTGCTCGGCATGAGCGTGCCGGACATCTCCGGCAAGGCCATCGCCAACCTGGAGATCGAGTCGCTCAAGCACGTGGCGCCGACCTTCCACGGCGACACGATCTACGGCCAGACGACGGTGCTCGACAAGTGGCCGTCGAAGTCGAAGAACGACCGCGGCATCGTCTACGTCGAGACCAAGGGCTACAAGCAGGACGGCACGCTGGTGTGCGTGTTCCGCCGCAAGGTCATGGTGCCGACCGAGACGTACATCAAGGAGCGCGGCGGCGAGCAGCCCGGCCGCCCCGAACTGAAGCAGCAGGAGAAGTAGCCATGGCGCGCCTCGCCCAGACCGCCGGTCTGACGGACATTCAGCAGGAGATCCTCTCCACCGTCCGCGACTTCGTGGACAAGGAGATCATCCCGGTCGCGACCGAGCTGGAGCACCGCGACGAGTACCCGCAAGCGATCGTCGACGGCCTCAAGGAACTGGGCCTCTTCGGCCTGATGATCCCCGAGGAGTACGGCGGCCTGGGCGAGTCGCTTCTCACCTACGCCCTGTGCGTCGAGGAGATCGCCCGCGGCTGGATGTCGGTCTCCGGCATCATCAACACGCACTTCATCGTGGCGTACATGCTCAAGCAGCACGGCACGCAGGAGCAGAAGGACCACTTCCTGCCGCGCATGGCCGCCGGCGACATCCGTGGCGCCTTCTCGATGTCGGAGCCGGGCCTGGGCTCCGATGTGTCGGCGATCACCTCGAAGGCGGTGAAGGACGGCGAGGAGTACGTCCTGAACGGCCAGAAGATGTGGCTGACGAACGGCGGAACGTCGTCTCTGGTCGCCGTACTGGTCCGAAGTGACGAAGGACACGCCGAGGGCACGGCGCCCCACAAGTCGATGACGACCTTCCTCGTCGAGAAGGAGCCCGGCTTCGGAGAGGTCCGCCCGGGCCTCACCATCCCCGGCAAGATCGACAAGATGGGCTACAAGGGCGTCGACACGACCGAGCTCATCATGGACGGCCTGCGAATTCCGGCCAATCGGGTGCTCGGCGGCGTCACCGGCCGAGGTTTTTACCAAATGATGGACGGCGTCGAGGTCGGGCGCGTCAATGTGGCGGCGCGTGGCTGCGGCGTCGCTCAGCGTGCGTTCGAGCTCGGTGTCCAGTACGCCCAGCAGCGGCACACTTTCGGCAAGCCGATCGCCCAGCACCAGGCCATCCAGTTCAAGCTGGCCGAGATGGCTACCAAGGTCGAGGCGGCGCATGCCATGATGGTGAACGCGGCACGCAAAAAGGACTCCGGGGAACGAAACGACCTTGAGGCTGGGATGGCGAAGTACCTCGCCTCCGAGTACTGCAAGGAGGTCGTGGAGGATGCCTTCCGGATCCACGGCGGCTACGGCTTCTCCAAGGAGTACGAGATCGAGCGCCTCTACCGTGAGGCTCCGATGCTGCTTATCGGTGAAGGTACCGCCGAGATCCAGAAAATGATCATCGGTCGCAGGTTGCTCGAAGAGTATCGCTTCCAGGGCTAGATGTCCGGGTTCGGGGTGTTTTCTTCGAGAAGAAGATCACACCCCGTCAATACTCTTCAGCCGCCGACTCGGCTTCCTGGCTTGCCCAGTTGCGGCCCGCGACCGGTACGATCCCCGGAAAGCCGCCGTCCCCCGTCGAAGCGCGGCATCATCCGCTACGAAGGTCATCCATGCCCCACAGCCAAACCTCTGCACCAAGCGACAGCCGGGCCGGCGTACGCCTCGCACGCGGAGCGTCGCCGTGGCTTCTCCCGACCGTCGCCACCGCAGCCCTCAGCCTGGCCCGCGCACGCCGCTCCGGCGTCGCCAAGGCCGTGGCCGTGCCCGCCACCGCGCTCGCGGCGGGCATGCTGTGGTTCTTCCGCGACCCCGAGCGCGAGATCGCCCCGGGCCGGGTCATCTCGCCCGCCGACGGTGTGGTGCAGAGCATCATGCCGTGGAAGGACGGCCGCACCCGCGTCGCGATCTTCATGAGCCCGCTCAACGTCCACGTCAACCGCGCGCCGCTCTCCGGCACGGTCACGTCCGTCGAGCACATCCCCGGCGGGTTCGTTCCGGCGTTCAACAAGGAGAGCGAGAACAACGAGCGCGTAGTCTGGCATTTCGACACCGAACTCGGCGACATCGAGATGATCCAGATCGCCGGCGCGGTGGCCCGTCGCATCGTCCCCTACATCCCGCAGGGCACGAAGGTCGAGCAGGGCGACCGTATCGGTCTGATCCGCTTCGGCTCACGTGTCGACATCTACCTGCCCGAGGGCGTGGAGGTCGCGGTCGAGGTCGGGCAGAAGACCGTGGCTGGGGTGACTCGCATTGACCGTGATTGATCCTGAGACACAGTCGGGCTGGGTGCCCGAGGCCGACGAGGTCGACGAAGAGGAGGAGATGCCTCTTTCTCTGCGCCTGTCGATAGCGGACACCCTGACGCTCGGCAACGCGACGTGCGGCTTCATGGCGGTGTACTTCACCACCACCGGCATCCTGATCCCGCACCTCACCGGTAGCCAGGAGACCGGTATGGCCCGCCACAGCGCGGCCACCGCGGTCATCCTGATGCTGTGTGCGGCGGTCTTCGACCTGTTCGACGGCCTGGTGGCGCGCAAGCTGCGCTCCTCCCCCATGGGCGCGGAGCTGGACAACCTCTCCGACCTGATCAGCTTCGGGCTGGCCCCGGCGTACTTCGTGCTGGTCTACGGCATGGTCGCCGACGACGCGCACCAGCGGGTGGCTGCGGTCGGCGCGATCGTCGTTCTGCTGGCGGTGGTGCTGAGACTCGCGCGGTTCTCGTGCGTCACCGTCCCGAACGGCATGTTCCAGGGCATGCCCTCGCCGTTCGGGGCGCTGACGGTGGTCTCGATCGTGCTGCTGGAGCTGCCCTTCGTGGCGACGCTCCTGGCGATCCTCGGGACCGCGTGGCTGATGGTGAGCCGGGTCGAGTACCCGAAGCCGCGTGGGCGGCTCGCGGTGGCGATGCTGTCCTGGATCGTCGTGTCGATGGGGCTGCTGGCCGCGTGGGCCTTCGACGCTCCGAGCGGGCAGCTTCTGCTGCAGACCGGTTGTGCTCTTCAGCTGGTGACGGGTGCGGTGATTCCGCTGTTCGCCACGGCTCGTCGGGTGAACAACTTCCGCGACAACCGGCGGGAGGCGCGGGCGGCCCAGCTGCCGTAGCGCTCCGCTGGGTGGGGCCCCGGACCGGGTTGGTTCGGGGCCTTCCGCATGCCCGGCTCCGGCGCCCCCACCCGTCCCATCCCCAGGGGCTCCGCCCCTTCGACCCCGGGGGTCGTTCTTCGGGTGCGGGCCGGTGGGGGTTGGTCGCGCAGTTCCCCGCGCCCCTTTCTGGGGCTCCGCCCCACAACCCCCACAGTCTCATATAAAAAAAACCCATCCCCCCACACCAGTTAAAAAAACACGGATTGCCGCATAGGCGGG
>NZ_JAKEIP010000050.1 GCF_021474425.1 Streptomyces muensis
CCCTTAGGGTGTTGCGGTGCTGGCGTGCACCATACGAGGGCGCTGCCGGGCGCACAGCGGGGTGCCACGAATGGTCGGCCGGCGGCTGCGGCGCCGTCGTGGCTGGTCGCGCAGTTCCCCGCGCCCCTTAGGGTGTTGCGGTGCTGGCGTGCACCATACGAGGGCGCTGCCGGGCGCACAGCGGGGTGCCACGAATGGTCGTCTGGCCGCTGCGGCGCCATCGTGGCTGGTCGCGCAGTTCCCCGCGCCCCTTCAAGGCGTGGCAGCTGGGGGGCTTAGGAAGGATCTGGGCGGGTGGCGTCCGGGTGGTGGCTCAGTACGTTCACCACCTGGCCGGACGGGTCGCGGGCGAAGAAGCGGCGTACTCCCCAGGCCTCGTCGCGGAGGTCGCGTACGATCTCCGCGCCCGATGCCACGACCTGCGCGTACACGGTGTCGACGTCCTCGACCTCCACGCTGAGGTCGGGGACGACCGGGGCGGTGCGTTCCTCGGTGAAGAAGCTGATCTGGGCGGTGGGGTTGGCGGGGGACGCCATGGTCGTGACCCAGCCCATGTTCATGACCTCCTCGAAGCCGAGCAGGCCGTAGAAGTCACGGTTCGCCTCCCGCGCCTCCCCTGACCCGACATGGACGTTGGGGACGATCCTGCGGATGGTCATCGGTACGGCTCTCCTCGTGTCGAGTTTCTGTTATCCCCGCAGTCTTCCCCCGTCTCCTCTCCGTCCCCAGCCGCAGGCACGCGAGGAATGACGACGTGACACGACAGATCAGCCGCCGGAGCATGCTCAAGGCCGCGGGCGCGGCAGCCGGAGCCGGAGCCGTCGGTATCGGTACGGCCTTGACTCCCACCCCTGCCGTTGCGGCCGGCGCCTACGCGCACCCCGGCCTCCTGCACACCGGCGCCGACCTCGACCGTATGGCCGCCAAGGTGAAGGCCGGCGCCACCCCCTACACGGCCGGGTTCGCCCGACTGACCGCCAACGGCCACTCACAGAGCAGTTGGACGCCCCGCCCCGCCGCGACGGTCTACCGCGGCGGCGGCACCCCCCAGAACTACGCGGCGCTCTTCAAGGACGTCCACGCCGCCTACCAGAACGCCCTGCGCTGGCACGTCAGCGGCGACAGCGCCCACGCCGAGACCGCCGTCAAGATCCTCAACGCCTGGTCGGCCACGCTGACCAGCGTGCAGGGCAGCGCGGACCGGTTCCTGGCGGCGGGGCTGTACGGTTACCAGTTCGCCAACGCCGCCGAACTCGTCCGTGACCGGGACGACTTCGAGCTGGAGCGGTTCCGGAAGATGCTGCTCGGCGTCTTCTACCCGCTCAGCGAGGACTTCCTCGCCCACCACAACGGCACCGTCGTCAGCAACTACTGGACCAACTGGGACCTGTGCAACATGGCCTGTGTCCTGGCGACCGGGATCTTCTGCGACGACCAGGCCAAGGTCGAGCGGGCCGTCGAGTACTTCAAGCACGGCGAGGGCCTGGGCGCCGTCAAGAACGCCATCCCCGTCGTGCACGACGACGGGCTCGCCGAGTGGGTCGAGGCCGGCCGCGACCAGGGGCACGCGCTGATGGGCGTCGGTCTGATGGGCACCTTCTGCGAGATGGCCTGGAACCAGGGCATCGACCTGTACGGCTACGACGACAACCGCTTCCTCAAGGGCGCCCAGTACGTCGCCAAGTGGGCCCTGGGCGGAGACGTGCCGTTCACCGCGAACACCCGTAAGAAGGGCGCGATCAACGGCTGGTCGGGGTCGGAGACCGTCACCGAGGCCGCTCCCGTGGACCCGGCGATGACCCGCCCGATCTGGGCGATGATCGCCAACCACTACACCAAGCGCCGCGGCCTGCCGGCGTCGTACCTCACGCGGATCGCCGCGAAGTCCGCGCCGGAGGGCGGCGGCGGGGACTACGGGCCCAACAGCGGGGGCTACGACCAACTGGGCTTCGGCACGCTGGCGTTCACGCGGGACAAGGCCACGGGGACGGGCGGGACGCCCGGTGCGCAGGCGTCGGCGTCCGCCGCGGCCGGTTCGGGGGCGGGATCGGGATCCGGGTCCGAGTCCGGGTCCGGGTCCGGGTCCGGGTCCGGGTCGGATCCTCGGCCGCAGACGGGCGGGGCCACGCCGTCGCCGTCCGCGAACGGTGACCTCGCCGCCACCGGTTCCAGCGACGTCCTCGGCTGGACCGCCGCCGCGGGTGTCAGCGCCCTCGCCGGCGGGGTGCTGCTGATGCGGCGCCGGGACCGGGTGCGGCGGGCGGCCCACCAGTCCCAGTCGTCGTCCTAGGCGCCGTCGCGCATGATCTCCGGTCCCGGTTCCCACCACGAGGGGCGCCGGGACCGGTCCTTCACCCTCCTGTCGCGCCGGTCGGCCCCGTCACCCCCGTCGCCTTCGCCGCCGGTGGCTTCGTCACCGCCGTGAGCGGACGGGCGATGTCCTCCAGGGAGCGGCGTTCCGCGCGGACCGCGAGGAAGGCCGCGACCAGGCCCGCCAGGCACATCAGGGTCGCGCCGATCTGGAAGGCGAGGACCGTGTCGGCGACCTTGCCCGTCTCGGTGAGGTCGGCGAAGAGCAGGGGGCCGCTGATGCCGCCGGCGGCGGTGCCGAGGGCGTAGAAGAAGGCGATGGACATCGCGCGGGTCTCCATCGGGAAGACCTCGGAGACGGTGAGGTAGGCGCTGGACGCGCCGGCCGAGGCGAAGAACAGCACGACGCACCAGCAGGCCGTCATCGTGGTCGCGCTGAGCGAGCCCCGGTCGAACAGCCAGGCCGTGCCGAAGAGGAGCAGGCCCGAGAGCAGGTAGGTCGAGGAGATCATGACCCGGCGGCCGACCGTGTCGAACAGCTTGCCCAGCAGCAGCGGGCCCAGGAAGTTGCCGACCGCGATGACCGCGAAGTAGTAGCCGGTGTCGCCGCTCGGCACGTCGAAGAACGTGGTGAGGATCGCGCCGAAGCCGAAGGTGATGGCGTTGTAGAGGAAGGCCTGGCCGATGAAGAGGGCGAAGCCCAGGGTCGCCCGGCTGCGGTACCTCGCGAACACCGTGCGGCCGATCTCCAGGAAGGACACGCTCCTGCGCTGGCGGATGGTGATCTCGCCCTCGGGGCGCGGCAGCGGCTCGGTCCGCTCGGCCGCCACCCTGTGCTCGATGGCGGACACGATCCGTTCCGCCTCCTCGTCGCGGCCGTGGATCAGCAGCCAGCGCGGGCTCTCCGGGACGTGCCGGCGGACCAGGAGGATCACCAGGGCGAGGACGGCGCCGAGCGCGAACGTCAGCCGCCAGCCGAGGTTCGCGGGCAGGACCGCGGTGTTCAGCGCGACGATCGACAGCAGCGAGCCCCCGACCGCGCCCAGCCAGAAGCTGCCGTTGATCATCAGGTCGACGCGGCCGCGGTACCGGGCCGGGATCAGCTCGTCGATCGCGGAGTTGATCGCCGCGTACTCGCCGCCGATACCGAAGCCGGTCAGGAAGCGGAAGAGGAAGAACCACCAGGTCTGGAAGGAGAGGGCGGTCAGGGCCGTCGCCGCCAGATACACCGCGAGCGTGATCATGAAGAGCTTCTTGCGGCCCCAGCGGTCGGTCAGACGGCCCCAGAACAGGGCGCCCAGACAGGCACCGGCCACGTACAGCGCGGCGGCCAGGCCGGTGACCTGGCCGGAGGTGATGGGCAGTCCGCTGCCGGGTTCGGAGAGGCGGGGCGCGATGTTGCCGACGACCGTGACCTCGAGTCCGTCGAGGATCCAGACGGTGCCGAGGCCGATCACGATCGTCCAGTGCCAGCGCGACCACGGCAGGCGGTCGAGGCGGGCGGGGATGTCGGTGGTGACGGTACGGCCGGTCTCGGCGTCTGCGGTGGTCATGGGCTCCCTCCTCGTCGAGCGGAACCCGTGCCGGGTGCCCTGGGGAGGGCGGTTCCACGCCCGGGAGGAAGGCGCTGTGCCCCCAAGGAAGGCGCTACGCCCCCAGCGCCCGTGACACCGTGTAGATCAGCAGTCCGGCGAGCGAGCCAACCACCGTGCCGTTGATCCGGATGAACTGCAGGTCGCGGCCGATGTGCGCCTCGATCTTCCGTGTCGTGTGCTCGGCGTCCCAGCCGGCCACGGTGTCGGTGATCAGGGAGGTGATCTCCTTGCGGTAGGTGGTGACGACGTACACCGCCGCGCCCTCCACCCAGCTGTCGACCTTGGCCTGGAGCCGTGGCTCGACGGCCATCCGGGCGCCCAGCGACAGCAGCGAGGCCCGCACGCGCAGCCGCAGCTCGCTGCGCTCGTCCTCGGCCGCCGAGACGATCATCGAGCGTACGGCGGTCCACGCGGAGGCGATCAGGTCCTGGACCTCGCCGCGCCCGAGCACCTCGCCCTTGAGCCGCTCCACACGCGCGCGGGTGTCGGTGTCGGACTGCAGGTCGGAGGCGAAGTCGGTGAGGAAGCGGTCGAGGGCGCCGCGCGCGGGGTGGGACGGCATGTCGCGCATCTCGGTGACGAAGCGGAGCAGCTCCTTGTAGACGCGCTCGCCGACCCTGCGGTCCACGAACTTCGGGGTCCAGCCGGGGGCGCCGCCCTGGACCGCGCCCATGATCTCGTCGTCGTGCAGGATCAGCCAGTTCTGCGCGCGGGCGACGACAAGGTCGACGATCCGCTTGTGGCCGCCGTCGGCGACGATCTTCTCCAGCATCTTCCCTATGCCGGGCGCGATCTCCTGGGCGTCGGCGCGCCGGGTGATCGCCTCGCCCACGACGGCCTGGACGTCCGAGTCGCGCATGACGGTCAGGGCGCCCCGCAGGGCCGCCGAGAGCTCGGCCGTCACGCGGTCGGCGTGCTCGGGGTCGGCGAGCCAGGCGCCGAGGCGGCTGCCGATGCCGACGGCGCGCAGGCGTTGGCGTACGACGTCCTCGGAGAGGAAGTTCTCGCCGACGAACTCGCCCAGGGAGACGCCCAGCTGGTCCTTCTTGTTGGGGATGATCGCGGTGTGCGGGATGGGCAGGCCGAGGGGGTGGCGGAACAGGGCCGTGACCGCGAACCAGTCGGCGAGCGCGCCGACCATGCCGGCCTCGGCGGCCGCGGCGACGTAGTTCGCCCACTCGCCGGCGCCTTCGTTCGCCGCCCACTTGGCGAGGACGTACACCAGTGCCACGAAGAGCAGCAGCCCGGTCGCGGTGATCTTCATCCGCCGTACGCCGCGGCGCTTCTCCTCGTCGGCCGCGGTGAACGTGGTCATCGCACGAACGGCCGACGCGGGGACGCGTCGGTTATCGGCGGTGTCCGACCGGGCATGCATGTCTACGCCAGGTGTTCCCGTTTCATCCGGATTAGTACGTTCCATTCCGCTCCACCCGTCCGTGATCCCCCGCACACATTGTCCCTTCCTGACCGACTCCTGGAACGAATCAAGAGTTCCCGGCGTCTGTCGGGTGGGGGGAGGTCGATGGCGAAGTCCGGGTGAACTCCGGCGGCCCAATGGGGGGTCTGTGCAACTCCTCTCTGCCTTATGACGCATCATGAGGTGATCACATCGGAGCCTCGGGCTCCCATCCGCCCGAGGAGACACACACCGCATGACCAGGCGTTACGCGGGGGGTGTGGGGGTCTCCCCCACAAAGTATTACGCCCTGCTCTCGGGGGTCATCGCCCTGATCGTGGCGGTTTCGACCGCCATATACGTCGGAGTTGCCTCCGACCACGGCACCGCCACGCAGCGCAGCGCACCCGTCCGGGAAGGCGCCCCGCGCAATCCCGCCGCCCCCGCCTCCACCGGCATCTGGGTCGGCGCCTGGTCGGCCTCACCGGTCGGCGCCGAGCCCGGCACCGAGGTGGCGGGCCTGGCGGGCCGTTCGGTGCGCAACGTCGTCCACACGAGCGTCGGCGGCACGAGCGTGCGCATCACGCTGTCCAACCTCTACGGCCAGTCCTCGCTGACCCTCACGCACGCCTCGGTCGCGGTCGCCGCGGGCACCGGGACGGCGGCGGCCATCGCGGACACCATGCGGCGGCTGACCTTCGGCGGCAACGCCAGTGTGGTCATCCCGCCCGGGCGGCAGGTGCTGAGCGACGCCGTGCGGCTCGCGATCCCCGCGGACACCGACATCCTCGTCACCACCTTCTCCCCCACCCCGTCCGGCCCGGTGACCTTCCACCCGCACGCGCGCCAGACCAGTTACGTCGCCGACGGCGACCTCACCGAGGACACCACCGGCGTGGCCTACACCGGGAAGGTCGGCTCCTGGCGCTACCTCACCGCGCTGGACGTCCTCAGCAACGAGTCCGACGGCACCGTCGTGGCCTTCGGCGACTCCCTGACCGACGGCATCACGTCCACGGAGAACGCCAACCGCCGCTGGACGGACGTCCTCTCGCGCCGGCTGCGCGCGGCGGTCGCGGCCGGCCAGGACGTGCCGCGCTACAGCATCGTCAACCAGGGCATCAGCGGCAACCAGATCCTCGCCAGCGGCGCCGGGCGCCCTGCCGACAATCAGGCGGGCGTCGGCCGCTTCCACCGCGACGTCCTCTCCCGTACGAACGTCAAGGTCGTCGTCATCGACCTCGGCGTCAACGACATCCTGCGCAACCCGAGGCTCGCCGACCCCAACCGCATCCTGAACGGTCTGCGCACCCTGGTCCGCCAGGCGCACGCCCGCGGTCTGAAGGTCATCGGCGCGACCCTGATGCCCTTCCAGGGCCACCGCGGCTACACCGACGCACGCGAGAACGTACGCCAGCAGATCAACGCCCAGATCCGCGGCGGCAAGGTCTTCGACGCGGTCGTCGACTTCGACAAGGCCCTGCGGGACCCGTACAACCCCCGCAAGTTCCGCCCGGACTACGACTCCGGGGACCATCTCCACCCGAGCGACCGGGGCTACGAACGGATGGCGGAGACCTTCGACCTCAAGGACCTGAAGGGCGCGGCTCCGGCGGAGCTGTAGAGGTCAGTCCTCGCGCCGCTCCCGCGCCCCCCGCTTCCCGTGCCGCCACATGTCCCGATGCTCCTCCAGCAGCTCCCGGTGCACCTCGTACCGCTCGTCCCGGTGCGAGGCCCGCAGCTCCCGCCGCTCCTCGCGCCGGTCCAGCCTCTCCTGCCGGCGTTCCTCGCGCAGCGCCCGCCGCTGTGCCCGCGTCTGCTTGCGCTGGACCTCGACGCCGCCCCAGAAGGCGAGCCCGGTCACGATCACCCGCGGCGCTCCCGGATCCCCCGGCACGCTCTCGTCGCGTTCGTCGAAGCCGCCCATGATCCCGATCCCGCGCACCACGACCTCGACGCCGGGCGGCACGATCACTTCGATGCCGCCCATGATCGCGACGCAGTTGATCACGATCTCCCGGTCGGCGAAGTCGGCCTCCCGCAGGTCGATCTCGCCGCCGCCCATGAAGGCGACGCCGGTGAACCGCCTCGGCACCGTCCACCGCCCCTTGCGCTGAAACCCCGCCATCACGGCGACGCCCCAGGTCGAGGACCCCTCGCCCCCGACGATCCGCTCGGCCCAACTCCGCTCCCCCTCGGGCCGCTTGACCATGTCGACCTTGGGAACGGCCACCGCGCCGACGGGCAGGTCCCGGGTGATCGGCGCCAGTTCCCCGTACGTACGGGCCTTGTACGTGGCGTCCAGGCGTTCCTCGAACTCCTCCATGTCGAGACGTCCCTCCGCGAGGGCGTCCCGCAGGACCTCGGCGACTCGTTCACGATCTGCGTCGGAGGCGCGAAGCTCCGGGGCATCGTCGGTCATACACAGCAGCCTACGAGCAACCCCGTCCCGGGGCTACGAGATCGCCTTCCCGGCATTCCCGGCGCTCCCCGCCTTCTCCGCCTGCTCCGCCTGCTCCGCGTACATCTTCGCGATCACGGTCTCGATGTCCGGCTCCCGCACCGACAGGTCCACCAGCGGATACTCCGCCGCGACCCGCGCCACCAGCACCGCCGCCGACTCGGCCGCCGGGAACGCCAGCCACTGCCGCGGCCCCTCGACCTTCACCACGCGCGCGGGCGGCACCTCGATCGGCGGCAGCTCGCGCTCCAGGTCGACGACCAGGGTGCGCTCGCTCTCCCCCACCTCGTGCAGGCCGGCCAGCGGACCGTCGTACATCATCCGCCCGTGGTCGATGACCATCACGCGGGAGCACAGCTGCTCGATGTCCTGGAGGTCGTGCGTGGTCAGCAGCACCGTGGTGCCGCGCTCGGCGTTCAACTCCCGTAGGAACTCGCGGACTCTGGACTTCGAGATGACGTCCAGACCGATCGTCGGCTCGTCCAGGTACAGCACCTCCGGGTCGTGCAGCAGCGCCGCCGCGATGTCGCCGCGCATCCGCTGCCCGAGGGAGAGCTGGCGCACGGGGACGTCCAACAGGGCGCCGAGGTCGAGGAGTTCGACGAGGCGGTCGAGGTTCTCGCGGTAACGGGCGTCCGGGATGCGGTACATGCGGTGCATCAGCTTGTAGGAGTCGATCAGGGGGAGGTCCCACCACAGGGTGGTGCGCTGGCCGAAGACGACCCCGATGCGGTGTGCGAGCCGGGTGCGTTCGCGGGACGGGTCGATGCCCGCCACGCGCAGCCGGCCGCCGCTCGGGGTCAGGATGCCGGTCAGCATCTTGATCGTCGTGGACTTTCCGGCGCCGTTCGGGCCGATGTAGCCCACCATCTCGCCGCGCGGCACGGTGAAGGAGATCGAGTCGACGGCCCGTACCTGCCGCCGCTCCCGTTTCAGGAAACCGGTCTTCTTGCGTACGTCGAAGACCTTCTCGACGCCGTCGAGTTCGATGAACGCCTCGTCCGACATGGCCTGCCCCTAACTTCCCGTACTCCGATACGACCGCAGCCCGGCCCGCCACGCCAGGCCGGCCAGCGCACAGCACACCGCCGCCACCAGCGGTGACGCGAAGGCCGCCCACTGGGGCAGGCCGAGCGGATATGGCCGCTCCAGCACATACGCGGCCGGCACCCAGTTGACGAAGGCGAGCGGCAGCAGGAACGTCACCCCGCGCACGAAGTCCTTGCCGAACACGGTCGGCGGGTACTGCAGCAGCGTGGTGCCGCCGTAGGTGAACGCGTTCTGCACCTCGGCGGCGTCCTGCGCCAGGAACTGGAAGGCCGCGCCCGCCACGAACAGCGCGCAGAAGATCACTCCGCCGCTGACCAGCATCATCGGCACCAGCAGCACCTTGGCCGCCGTCCAGTCGACGTCGACCGCCAGCAGCCCCCAGCCCAGCACCAGCACCGCCTGGGTGATCCGGCCCAGGCGGCGCAGCGCGAAGTGGTCCGCGGCGACCTGGGCGAGGACCGGGACGGGCCGCACCAGCAGGATGTCGAAGGAGCCGTCGCGCATCCGGCCGCCCAGGACGTCCATCGAGCCGAACGTCAGGTCGGCGAGCCCGAACGCCGTCGCCGACAGCCCGTACAGGAAGGCGATCTCGGGCAGCGACCAGCCGCCCAGCGAGTCGACCTGCGAGAACATCAGCAGGATCGCCACGAAGTCGAGGCCGGTCACCAGCAGGTTGCCGAGGACCGTGACGACGAAGGACGTGCGGTAGGTCATGGAGGACCGGATCCACATCCCGGCGATCAGCCGGTAGGCCCGCAGCGCCTCACCCGCCCGGGATCCCCCGAAGGTCTCCGCCGTCCCGCTTGCGGACGTCTCACCCACCCTGCACCACCACCCGCCGCGTCGCCGCCGACTGCACCAGCCGTCCGGCCGCCAGCAGCACCACCGCCCACGCCGCCTGGAAGGCGTACGCCCGCCAGGGGTCGGTCTCCCCCATCAGCACGTCCGCGGGCATCTGGAGCTGCGCCGCCCACGGCAGGACCCGCACGATCTCGCCGAAGGCGCCCGGGAAGGCGTTCAGGGGCAGCACCATGCCGGAGAAGAAGACCCCGGTGATCATCAGGGCCTGGTTGACGCCCATGCCGTCCATCAGCCAGAACACGCTCAGGGCCGCCAGATAGCGGATCGCGAAGCTGACCAGCGTCGCGAGCAGAAGGGTCACCAGGAAGGCCAGCCACGGGGTGATCTCCGTCGGCAGCGCCATCGGGAAGAAGACGGCGCCGAACACGAACGGGATCACCCCGCGTCCCAGCATCTGGAACAGCGCCCGCCCCACGTCGCCCGCCAGCCACCACAGTTGGAGGTCGGCCGGCCGGTACAGGTCGACGGCGATCTCACCCGTGCGGATCCGCTCCATCAGGTCCTTCTCCGCGCCGCCGCCCTGGATGGCGAGCGTGGCGTAGAGGCACTGTCCGAGCCAGACATAGGTGACGGCCTGCGCCTGGTCGTAGCCGCCGAGGTGCGGCTTCTCGTCCCACAGCGCCAGATAGGTGTAGACGAGGATCACGCCGAAGACGGTGTTGGTGAACACCCCGGCCGCCGTAGCCGCCCGATAGGTCGCGTATCTTCTGAATCCGCCCACAGCGACGGCTAAGTACAACCGCCCCGATCCCACATCCACAGCCCTCCTCGCCCGCGCCCGACACCGAAGCGCAGGAGCCTAGTGCGGGCGAGGCACGGACTGCCAGGCATTTTCCGGGCGGCGTGGCACGAGAGTCTGCTCACTTTCCGCGGACACGCTCCGGTTTCCGGGAACGGAACGGCCGGTGCGAGAGTCTTCAGCAATGGGGGCGCAGTAGGCGTACGAGGCGTACGGGAACGTACGACGCGAAACAGGAGTCCGTGCACGAGATGAGCGACGAGCCGCAGCCGCAGGCGCAGCAGCCGACCGAGAAGCCCAGGCGGCCGAAGAGGACGGGCTGGCGGCGGATCATCCCGACCTGGCGGATGGTGCTGGGCGCCTTCGTCATCGGCACGCTGCTGCTCGCCGGCCTGTTCTTCCTCGGCTACTCCCTGGTCAAGATCCCCCCGGCCAACGCGCTCGCGACCAAGCAGGCCAACGTCTATCTGTACGCGGACGGGTCGGTGATCGCCCGTGACGGCGAGGTCAACCGGGAGAACGTGACCCTCGCGCAGATCTCCAAGGACGCCCAGCACGCGATCCTGGCCGCCGAGGACCGCGACTTCTACAGCGAGTCCGCGATTGACCCGAAGGCGATGCTGCGCGCCGGCTGGAACACGGTCACCGGCAAGGGCAAGCAGTCGGGCTCGACGATCACCCAGCAGTACGTGAAGAACTACTACCTGCGTCAGGAGCAGACCGTCACCCGCAAGGTGAAGGAGTTCTTCATCTCGATCAAGCTGGACCGCGAGAAGAGCAAGGACGAGATCCTCGAGGGCTACCTCAACACCAGCTTCTTCGGCCGTAACGCCTACGGCATCCAGGCCGCCGCCCAGGCCTACTACGGCATCGACGCGGCGGACCTCGACCCGGCCCAGGCCGCCTATCTGGCCGCGCTGGTCAACGCGCCCAGCGAGTACGACGTCGTCGCCCACCCGGAGAACAAGGCGGCGGCGGTGGCCCGTTGGAACTACGTGCTGGACGGCATGGTCACCAAGGGCTGGCTCAGCGAGTCCGAGCGGGCGGGCATGAAGTTCCCGATGCCGAAGGAGGCCTCGACCTCCACCAATCTCTCCGGTCAGCGCGGCTACATCGTGCAGATCGTGAAGGACTACCTGACCCAGAACAAGATCGTCGACAAGGACTCCCTGGAGGCGGGCGGCTACCGCATCACCACCACGCTCCAGAAGGACAAGCAGAACGCCTTCGTCGACGCGGTGAACGACCAGCTGATGTCGAAGCTGGACAAGAAGAACAACAAGGTCGACAACTACGTCCGCGCGGGCGGCGCCTCCGTCGACCCGAAGACCGGCAAGGTCGTCGCGATGTACAACGGCATCGACTACGTGAAGCAGTACACGCCGAACGCGACCCGACGGGACTTCCAGGTCGGCTCCACCTTCAAGCCGTTCGTGTTCACCTCGGCCGTGGAGAACGAGTCGACCACGCAGGACGGCCGCCAGATCACCCCGAACACGATCTACGACGGCACCAACAAGCGCCCGGTGCAGGGCTGGAGCGGCGGGACCTACGACCCGGAGAACGAGGACCAGCACTCCTACGGCGACATCACCGTCCGCTCGGCGACGAACAGCTCCGTCAACGCGGTGTACGCGCAGATGGCCGTCGACGTGGGCCCGGAGAAGGTGAAGGACACCGCGGTCGAGCTCGGCCTGCCCGAAAGCACCCCGGAGCTGTACCCGTCCCCGTCCATCGCGCTGGGCGTGGCCACCGCCAGCGTCCTGGACATGGCGGAGGCCTACGCGACCCTGGCCAACCACGGCAAGCACGGCACGTACACCATGATCGAGCGGGTCACCAAGGACGGCGCCGACGTCATCGAGCTGCCGGAGCGCAAGACCTCCCAGGTCATCAGCCGCGAGGCCGCCGACACCACGACGTCGGTGCTGCAGAGCGTCGTCGACAGCGGCACCGCCACCGCCGCCCTCGCCGCCGGCCGGCCGGCCGCGGGCAAGACCGGTACGGCGGAGGAGGACACCGCCGCCTGGTTCGCCGGCTACACCCCGGACCTGGCCACCGTCGTGTCGGTCATGGGCCAGGACCCGGACACGGCCAAGCACAAGTCGCTGTACGGCGTGATGGGCCTGAACCGCATCAACGGCGGTGGCGCGCCCACCGACATCTGGGCGCAGTACACGAAGACGGCGCTGAAGGGCAAGCCGGTCCGCGACTTCGACCTGGAGCTCCAGGAGGGCGCCGACCAGCCCCAGTACCCGACGACGGACCCGACGCAGGGCGACGAGAGCACCGGCGGTCAGAACGACGGCGGCACCACCGGGGACCCGGCCACCGGGGGCCAGGACACCGAGGGCCAGACCGGGGGCGGTGAGACGCCGGGCCAGACGGACGGCGGCACCACGGGCGACCCGACGACGGGCGGCACCGACAACGGCGGTACGACCACCGACGGCGGCACGACCGGCGACACGACGACCGGGGGCACCGACACCGGAGGCACCGACACGGGCGGCAGCACGGGTGGCGACACCTCCACCGGTGGCTCCGACACCGGAGGCGGCACGGGCGGCGACAGCTCCACGGGCGGCACGGACACCGGCGGCGGAGGGACGACGGGCACGACGGCCGGGACGCTGAGCACGACCCGCAGACAGTGAGCGCGGGGCGGCCGGATCAGTGACCGCTGGTCGCCTTCAGCCCCACGACGGCGACCAGCAGCAGACAGACGAAGAAGATCCGCGCGGCGGTGACCGGCTCCCCCAGCACCACCATGCCGACCACCGCGGCGCCGGCCGCGCCGATGCCCACCCACACGCCGTAGGCGGTGCCGATGGGCAGGGACTTCGCGGCGTACGACAGCAGCACCATGCTGGCGACGATGCCGGCGCCGGTGAACACGCTGGGGACGAGGCGGGTGAAACCGTCGGTGTACTTCATGCCGACCGACCAGCCGACCTCCAGCAGACCGGCGACGACGAGCAGGACCCAGGACATGACAGGCACCTCCGAGACGTGGCGACGTTGAGCGGGGTGCGTCGTCTTTGCCTTGGTCCCGGTACGGCGCGTCTCGTCGGGGTCCTTCAAAGCTAGCAAAGAAACGAGGAAAGGGCTGGTGACGGGAGTCACCAGCCCTTTCCGGCCGTCGATTCAGAGGTAGAGGCCGGTCGAGTCCTCGGAGCCCTCGAACCGGTCCGCGGCGACGGCGTGCAGGTCGCGCTCGCGCATGAGCACGTACGCGACGCCGCGCACCTCGACCTCGGCGCGGTCCTCCGGGTCGTACAGGACCCGGTCGCCGGTCTCCACGGTCCGTACGTTCTGCCCCACCGCGACGACCTCGGCCCAGGCCAGCCGACGGCCGACGGCCGCGGTGGCGGGGATCAGGATGCCGCCACCGGAACGCCGCTCGCCCTCGCTGGTGTCCTGCCGTACGAGTACACGGTCGTGCAGCATCCGGATGGGCAGCTTGTCGTGGTGGCTGCTGTGCTCGTTTCTGTTGGCGCTCACGCCTTTGAACCTACCTGCCTTTGCCGCGTCCGTACGCCGCCGGGTCAGCCCCTGCGGCGCCGGGTGCCCAGGGCCAGCAGGCCCACGAGACCGACGGCGACGAGGGCGACGGGCACGATCCGCTCCAGCCGGGGCGCGCCCTCCTCGTCGGTGAACTTGGCCCGCACATCGCTCACGGCCCGGTTGACCCCGACGTAGGCCCGTCCGAGCGTGTGGTCGATGTTCGAGACGACCTTGGCCTTGGCGTCGCCGACGATCGTCTTCGGGTGCACCCGCACCCCGATCTCGTCGAGCGTCTCGGCCAGGTTTGCGCGGCGGGCCTTGATGTCCGCCTCGATCTGCGCCGGGGTTCTGGTGTCCGACGTGTCCGCCACGGTTCGGCCTCCGAAGTGAAGCTGATGCTGTTTCCGGACAGTCTGTCAGCTCCACGCCGGACCGCACTGTCAGGCTCCCCGGTTACGCTGGTCCGATGAGCGAGCGACTCCAGCCGGGGGACGTGGCCCCCGCCTTCACCCTGCCCGACGCCGACGGCCAAGAGGTGTCCCTGTCGGACCACAAGGGCCGCAAGGTCATCGTGTACTTCTACCCGGCGGCCCTGACGCCCGGCTGCACCAAGCAGGCCTGCGACTTCACGGACAACCTGGAGCTGCTGGCGGGCGCGGGCTACGACGTCATCGGGGTCTCCCCCGACAAGCCGGAGAAGCTCGCCAAGTTCCGCGACAAGGAGTCCCTGAAGGTCACGCTGCTCGCCGACCCGGAGAAGTCCGTCACCGAGGCCTACGGGGCGTACGGCGAGAAGAAGAACTACGGCAAGACGTACATGGGCGTCATCCGGTCCACGATCGTCGTGGACGAGGAGGGCAAGGTCGAGCGGGCGCTGTACAACGTGCGGGCGACCGGCCACGTGGCGAAGATCATCAAGGATCTGGGCATCTGACCACCCGGCCCGGCCAGTAGCATGGCCGGGCAAGGTCACGCGGCCGTGGTGGAATTGGCAGTCACGCTGGGTTTAGGTCCCAGTGGGGTAACACCCGTGAGGGTTCGAGTCCCTCCGGCCGCACCACTTCCTGCTCGCTTCCGCGCTCACTTCGCGAGCAGTTCCCGTACGACCGGCACGAGCGCCCGGAAGGCCTTGCCCCGGTGGCTGATGGCGTTCTTCTCCTCGGCGCTCAGCTCGGCACAGGTCCGGCTCTCTCCCTCCGGCTGGAGGATCGGGTCGTACCCGAACCCGTTGGTGCCGACGGGTGCGTGCCGCAAGGTGCCCCTGAGCTGTCCCTCGACCACCCGTTCCGTGCCGTCGGGCAACGCCAGCGCCGCCGCACACGCGAAGTGCGCCCCCCGGTGCGTGTCGTCGATGTCGCCCAGCTGGGCCAGCAGCAGCTCCAGGTTGGCCCGGTCGTCCCCGTGCCTGCCCGCCCAGCGGGCCGAGAAGATACCGGGCGCGCCGTTCAGCACGTCGACACACAGCCCCGAGTCGTCGGCGACGGCCGGCAGCCCGGTCGCCCGCGCCAGGGCATGCGCCTTGAGCAACGCGTTCTCGGCGAAGGTGACGCCGGTTTCCTTGACGTCCGGGATCTCCGGGTAGGCGTCCGCGCCGACGAGTTCATGGGACAGCCCTGCGTCGGCGAGGATGGCACGGAGCTCGCTGATCTTCCCGGCGTTACGGGTGGCGAGGATGAGACGGGTCATGGGCACCAGTATCGCGTGGCCCTCTCAACGCCCTCGCGGCCGCGCCCCAAAGGGGCGCGGGGAACTGCGCGACCAGCCACATCGAACCCGCACCCATCCACCGTCAGAACCCGGCAGACGAGAATTCCCCGCCCAGCCAGCGCAGCGTTACGGCGTACAAACCTTGGTCAGTTCCCCGGCCGCATCCGTGACAGGGCTGATGTCCGGCGTCTCATCACCGTTCTTCACCGCGTCCCGGACATTGGTGACGGCCGTCTGCAGATCGTCCACCGCCTTGTTGACGTCCGCGTCATCCGTCTTGTCCCCGATCTTGTCGAGGTTCTTGTCGATGGAGGTCAACGACTCCTCGAGCTGCGTCGGATCGTTCGCGGCGCTCTCCACGGCCTGCTGGAGTTCGGTGACGCTGTCGGCGATGGCATCGGCGGTCTGGACGCAGTCCATCGCCTTGCTGACGGCATCGCAGCCCGTGGTCAGCCCGGCCGTCAGCCCGACCGCCGCGATGGCTGCGGCGACTGTGGCGATACGGCTCCGGCGGCGTCGGCTCGTGGCCATGGTTGACGTTCCCTCCCTGCTCCCAGGCCTCGCAGGGCCCCCGTCGGTCACTGGCCGGGCGTACAGCGGTGTGCCGTACGCCCGTACCTCTAGTGACGCCAGGAAGGGCGGCGCGGTTGCCCTTGGCTGCGGCTCTTCTTGGTGTGTCCTTTACTTTTCGAGGACGGTATCAAGCGCCTTGCGCTGGAGTTCCGCCAGCTCCCCGCAACCGGAAACGGCAAGGTCCAGCAGGGCGTTGAGCTCCTCACGGGCGAAGGGCTCGGCCTCGGCGGTGCCCTGGACCTCGACGAAGCGGCCGTCGCCGGTGCAGACGACATTCATGTCGGTGTCGGCCTTCACGTCCTCCTCGTAGCAGAGGTCGAGGAGCGGGACGCCGCCGACGATGCCGACCGAGACGGCGCTGACGGTGCCGGTGAGCGGCTTGCGGCCGGCCTTGATCAGCTTCCTGCCCTGGGCCCAGGCGACGGCGTCCGCCAACGCCACGTACGCGCCGGTGATGGCCGCCGTACGCGTGCCGCCGTCGGCCTGGAGGACGTCGCAGTCGAGGACGATCGTGTTCTCGCCGAGCGCCTTGTAGTCGATGACGGCGCGCAGGGAGCGGCCGATGAGGCGACTGATCTCGTGCGTACGGCCGCCGATCTTGCCGCGCACGGACTCGCGGTCGCCTCGGGTGTTGGTGGCACGCGGCAGCATGGCGTACTCCGCGGTGACCCAGCCCTCGCCGCTGCCCTTGCGCCAGCGCGGGACGCCCTCGGTGAAGGAGGCGGTGCACAGGACCTTGGTGTCGCCGAAGGAGACGAGGACGGAGCCCTCCGCGTGCTTGCTCCAGGCGCGTTCGATGGTGACCGGGCGGAGCTGTCCGGGGGTGCGGCCGTCGATTCGGGAAACTGAGGGGGTAGCTGCCATGGCGCTGAGCCTAGCCCCCCACGGGGAAGGGCCCCTCCCGTGGTCGGAAGGGGCCCTCAGGAAGCCCGGGACGATGCCCGCGCTTCACATCATGTCTTCGATCTCCGCCGCGATGGGGTCGGCGTCGGTGCCGATGACGACCTGGATGGCGGTGCCCATCTTCACCACGCCGTGGGCGCCGGCGGCCTTCAGGGCGGTCTCGTCGACCAGCGAGGCGTCGCTCACCTCGGTGCGGAGCCGGGTGATGCAGCCCTCGATCTCCTCGATGTTGTCGATGCCGCCGAGCCCGGCGACGATCTTCTCAGCCTTGCTGGCCATTTCGGTCTCCTCACGCACTGTTGGCCCAACTTTACGAGCGGTTGCGTGGTGAGTACCGAAGGATGACGTCACAGCAACCCAATCGTCGGTAACTGGTCTACACCACCTGACAGGCGGTCGCCAACCCATGAGTGCCGAGACCGAGACCTCCTCCGCCCGGCGGCGGTGGCAGGCCGCGTTCCAGGGGCTGCAGAAGATGGGCCGCAGCCTCCAGCTCCCGATCGCCGTGCTGCCGGCCGCGGGCATCCTGAACCGTCTCGGCCAGCCGGATGTGTTCGGGGAGGACGGGCTCGGCTGGGACAACGTCTCGAAGGTGATGGACGGCGCGGGCGGCGGACTGCTCGACAGCTCGCTCGGGCTGCCGTTGCTGTTCTGCGTCGGTGTGGCCATCGGCATGGCGAAGAAGGCCGACGGCTCCACGGCACTGGCGGCGGTGACGGGGTTCCTCGTCTACTACAGCGTGCTGCTGGAGTTCCCCGAGGAGTGCCCTAACGGCACGAAGGAGATCACCAACGTCGGCTGCGCCGCGGCGGACGGGACGGTGAGCGCGTACGAGTACCAGAACCCGGGCGTCTTCGGCGGCATCGTCATCGGTCTGCTGGCGGCCTTCTTCTGGCAGCGCTACCACCGTACGAAGCTGGTGGACTGGCTCGGCTTCTTCAACGGGCGGCGGCTCGTGCCGATCATCATGGCGTTCGTGGCGATCGTGTTCGCGGTGCTGTGCCTGTGGGTCTGGCCGCCGATCGGTGACGCGCTGGAGAGCTTCAGCGACTGGATGCGGGACCTGGGCGCCTGGGGCGCGGGTGTGTTCGGCGTCGCGAACCGGGCACTGCTGGTGATCGGGCTGCACCAGTTCCTGAACGTGCCCATCTGGTTCCAGTTCGGCAGCTACACCACGCCCGACGGCGAGGTGGTGCACGGCGACATCAACATGTTCCTCCAGGGCGACCCGAACGCGGGCCTGTTCACCTCGGGCTTCTTCCCGATCATGATGTTCGCGCTGCCGGCCGCGGCCCTCGCCATCACCCACTGCGCCAAGCCGCACCGCCGCAAGGAGATCGCCGGTCTGATGACGTCGGTGGCCCTGACGTCGTTCGTCACCGGCATCACGGAGCCGATCGAGTACTCGTTCATGTTCATCGCCCCGCTGCTGTACGCGGTGCACGCCCTGCTGACGGGCGTCTCCATGGCGGTGACCTGGGGGCTGGGGGTCCACGACGGGTTCAGCTTCTCGGCCGGCCTGATCGACTACATCATCAACTGGCAACTGGCCACGAAACCCTGGGCGATCATCCCGATCGGCCTCTGCTTCGCCGTCCTCTATTACGCGATCTTCCGTTTCGCGATCACGAGGTTCGATCTCAAGACCCCGGGCAGGGAGCCGGAGGAAGAGGGCGAGGACGTCACGAAGAGCTGACCAGAGGTCCGAAGATCCAGGGCACTGCGCGTAGCACTCCGGTTGCGGATTTCACGGGTTCCTTATATCGCCCCCACCGTGCTACAACAGGTCTACACCACTGAGTGGTGTAGACCAGACGCCGCCGTCCCCTTCCTGTCCCCGGGCGGCGCCATGCCTTCTTCCCCAGCCTATGGCCGGGGGGACCCCCTGGAGGAAGTTGTGACCACGGCCAGCGCCGCTCCGGCGGCCGACAAGAAAAAGGGCGCCGCCGCGATGGCTGTGATGCAGCGCATCGGCCGCAGCCTGATGCTGCCGGTGGCGGTCCTGCCCGCCGCCGCTCTTCTGGTCCGCTTCGGCAACGAGGACATGCTCGGCGACCCGGACTACCCCGCGTTCCTCACGAAGATCGCGGGCTTCATGGCGGCCGGCGGCAACGCGATCCTCGACAACATGGCCCTGCTGTTCGCCGTCGGCATCGCGATCGGCTTCGCGAAGAAGTCGGACGGCTCGACCGCGCTCGCCGCCGTCGTCGGCTACCTGGTCTTCAAGAACGTGCTCGCCACGTTCACCGACCCGAACCTCACCAAGGTGGCCACGGTCGTCGACGACAAGATCGTCATGGTGGACAAACCGGTCGACGCCGGTGTCCTCGGCGGCGTGGTCATGGGCATCGTCGTCGCCCTCCTCTACCAGCGCTTCTACCGCACCAAGCTGCCAGACTGGGCGGGCTTCTTCGGTGGCCGGCGTCTGATCCCGATCCTGTCCGCCTTCGCAGGCCTGCTCATCGGCATAGTGTTCGGCTACATCTGGCCTGTCCTCGGCGCCGGTCTGCACAACTTCGGTGAGTGGCTGGTCAGTTCGGGGGCGGTCGGCGCCGGCATCTTTGGTGTCGCCAACCGTGCGCTGATCCCGGTCGGCATGCACCACCTGCTCAACTCCTTCCCGTGGCTCCAGGCCGGCGAGTACAACGGCAAGCAAGGCGACATCGCCCGCTTCCTGGCCGGTGACCCGACCGCGGGCCAGTTCATGACCGGCTTCTTCCCGATCATGATGTTCGCGCTGCCAGCCGCGTGCCTCGCGATCGTGCACTGTGCCCGCCCGGAGCGCCGCAAGGTCGTCGGCGGCATGATGTTCTCCCTCGCGCTGACGTCCTTCGTCACCGGTGTGACCGAGCCCATCGAGTTCACGTTCATGTTCATCGCGCCGGTCCTGTACGCGATCCACGCGGTCCTCACCGGTGTCTCCATGGCGCTGACCTGGGCGCTCGGCATGAAGGACGGCTTCGGCTTCTCGGCCGGCGCGATCGACTTCGGCCTGAACCTGGGTATCGCGACCAACCCGTGGGGCCTGGCCCTGGTGGGCCTGTGCTTCGCCGCGGTCTACTACGTGGTCTTCCGGTTCGCGATCACCAAGTTCAACCTGCCGACGCCGGGCCGCGAGTCCGACGAGGAGCTCGCCGAGCTCCAGAAGGCGGAGGCGAAGTAGGCCGTCCGGCCCACGACCGACGGCGAACGACGAAGGCCCCGGAACCGGGAGAGGTTCCGGGGCCTTCGGGCGCATACGGGCCTGAACCCCGTACGGGCCGACTCTTGTCTTCCGGCTTTCCGGCTAGATCTCGTACGTCTGCCTGGGCGCCGCCAGCGCCACCGGACCGTCGTAGACCTCGCGGGCGTCGGCGAGGTTGACCTGGGGGTCGGTCCACGGCGGGATGTGGGTGAGGACCAGGCGGCGGGCACCCGCGCGGGCCGCGGTCTGACCTGCCTCGCGGCCGTTGAGGTGCAGGTCGGGGATGTTCTCCTTGCCGTGCGTGAACGCGGCCTCGCACAGGAACAGATCGGCGTCGCGGGCGAGTTCGTCCAGGGCGGTGCTGATGCCCGTGTCGCCCGAGTAGGTCAGCGTCTTTCCGTCGTGCTCGATACGGATGCCGTACGCCTCCACCGGGTGGGCCACGCGTTCCGTGTGCACCGTGAACGGGCCGATCTCGAAGGTGGACGGCTTGACCGTGTGGAAGTCGAAGACCTCGCTCATGGACGAGGCGGTGGGGGTGTCGGCGTAGGCGGTGGTCAGGCGCTGTTCGGTGCCCTCGGGTCCGTAGACCGGGATCGGGTCGCAGCGGCCGCCGTCGTGCCGGTAGTAGCGCGCGACGAAATACGCGCACATGTCGATGCAGTGGTCGGCGTGCAGATGGCTGAGGAAGATCGCGTCGAGGTCGTAGAGACCGCAGTGGCGCTGCAGCTCGCCCAGGGCGCCGTTGCCCATGTCGAGGAGCAGCCGGAAGCCGTCGGCCTCTACGAGGTAGCTCGAGCAGGCCGATTCCGCGGACGGGAACGACCCCGAGCATCCGACGACGGTGAGCTTCATGAAACAGAAACCTCCGCTGGCGGGAAATCCAGAAGATCGGGAACAGGGGCGTCGGGGGTCGTGCGGTTTGTCGAGCGTAAGGCGCAAAACCTCCGGTCGCTCCTCCGCCAAGGGCTGTTGTGGGCGAACTCACCTGTGCTGTCACGCGTTCGGCTGCCGACGCTGTCCAGTTGTTCGGGGAGCGGTCATCTCCGCTCGCCGCCACGCAGAAGTGGACTTAACGTCTGAAACAGGTGTTGTCTGTGGCGAATCGAGGGATCCGGACATGGCAGTGTTGGTCGTCAACCAGAGCTCGGAGTGGACGCAGGAGCTCTACCAGGCAGCCTTCGACCGGGCGATCCCGGACCGCACGAAGCCCCCCGCCGGGCTGGTCACTCACTACGCGGCGCCGCGCGAGGGGGGAGGGTGGCAGGTCATCGACGTGTGGGAGTCGGAGGACGCGTTCCGGCGCTTCCTGGAGGAGTCGGTCATCCCGGCCGCGCAGGAGCTCGGAGCGCCCCCGTTCGAGAGCCATGTGACCGAGCTGTACAACTCCCTGATCGCCTGAGGCGCCGTGCGGATCGGGGGCCGGTAACGTCGTTCCCATGGACACGTCCTGGTGGCTCGCGCTCGCGGCGGTGGTACTGCTCGCGCTGGTCGCCGCGCTCATGGACGGGTGGGGGCGGCGACGGCCCGCGGGGCGGCGGACCCGGCCGCCCGGGCGCCCGCAGCGGCGGGGTCCGGCCGGTCGTCCTGAGCCTGCGGAGATCTGGTGGGCGCGGGTGCCGTACGAGGACGGGCCGGGGGCCAAGGACCGGCCGTGTCTGGTGCTGGCGGTGCGGGGGCAGCGGGTCACCGTCGCCAAGATCACCAGCAAGTACCGGGACGAGCGCTGCGGCGTGATCCCGTTGCCGCCGGGGGCCGTCGGGGACACCCGGGGGCGGGCGAGCTTCCTGGAGACGGGCGAGCTGCGGGACGTACCGGTGTCGGACTTCCGGCGCAGGGTGGGGGTGATGGACCCGGTCGTGTGGGACCAGGTCCGTCACCTGGCGAGGTAGGGCGCCGTCACTCGCCCCGTCAGTGCCTCGCGCTCACGCCCAGAGCTGACCCTGGAGGGTCTCGATGGCCGCCTCCGTCGTGGCCGCCGTGTAGACGCCGGTCGAGAGGTACTTCCAGCCGCCGTCGGCCACGACGAACACGATGTCGGCGGACTCGCCCGCCTTCAGCGCCTTCTTCCCGACGCCGATCGCGGCGTGCAGCGCGGCCCCGGTGGAGATGCCGGCGAAGATGCCCTCCTGCTGGAGGAGTTCGCGGGTGCGGGTGACCGCGTCGGCCGATCCGACCGAGAAGCGAGTGGTCAGGACGGAGGCGTCGTACAGCTCGGGGACGAAGCCCTCGTCGAGGTTGCGCAGGCCGTAGACCAGGTCGTCGTAGCGGGGCTCCGCGGCGACGATCCTGACGTCCGGCTTGTGCTCGCGCAGGTAGCGGCCGACGCCCATCAGGGTGCCCGTGGTGCCGAGGCCGGCGACGAAGTGGGTGACCGAGGGGAGGTCGGCGAGGATCTCCGGGCCGGTCGTGGCGTAGTGGGCGCCCGCGTTGTCCGGGTTGCCGTACTGGTAGAGCATCACCCAGTCGGGGTGCTCGGCGGACAGCTCCTTGGCGACCCGTACGGCGGTGTTGGAGCCGCCCGCGGCCGGGCTGGAGATGATCTCCGCGCCCCACATGGCGAGCAGGTCGCGGCGCTCCTGCGAGGTGTTCTCGGGCATCACGCACACGATCCGGTAGCCCTTGAGCTTCGCCGCCATCGCCAGGGAGATGCCGGTGTTGCCGGAGGTGGGCTCCAGGATGGTGCAGCCGGGCGTCAGACGGCCGTCCTTCTCCGCCTGCTCGATCATGTGCAGCGCCGGGCGGTCCTTGACCGAGCCGGTGGGGTTGCGGTCCTCCAGCTTGGCCCAGATGCGGACGTCGGCGGACGGCGACAGCCGCGGCAGGCGCACCAAGGGGGTGTTGCCCACCGCGGCCAGCGGGGAGTCGTAACGCATCCGGATCAGGCCATGCCGCCGGCCACGGCCGGCAGGATCGTGACGTTGTCGCCGTCGGCGAGCTTGGTGTTGATGCCGTCGAGGAAGCGGACGTCCTCGTCGTTCAGGTAGACGTTGACGAAGCGGCGCAGCTGCTCGCCCTCCACGATGCGGGCCTGGATGCCCGCGTGCCGGGTCTCGAGGTCGGTGAACAGCTCGGCGAGGGTGTCCCCGTTGCCCTCCACCGCCTTCTGACCGTCGGTGTAGGTGCGGAGGATGGTGGGGATGCGGACCTCGATGGCCATGGCTCAGGGCTCCTGTCGGGAGTAGTCAGTCGGGGGCGCGCGGCAGCGCAAGTGCAGCAGGGGTGGTGCGTGGAGCAGCGCCGCGGCTCACGGCCGTACGGCGGCAGGGTGTCGCGTCAACAGATGGCGCTGGCGAGCCTGCACAGGTCGACGTGCAGCCGCGCCACGAGCAGCATGCCCGGCGTCTTTTCGCTCACGTCGTGGAAAACCATGGGGTCATCGTATCGATTCCCGGTCCGGCTTTTGGAATGTGATCCCACATCGCGGACGGATGCGGATCGGGGAGTGAGACCGCGCTGTTCACAACCCCGCAGCACACCTCTCAGCACACCTCTCTTACGCCTCTCAGTACGCCTCGACGACCTTGACCTCCTCCTCCGTCACCTCGCCGTCGACAATCCGGTAGGAGCGGAACTGGAACTCGCCGAGGCCGTCGGTGTCGGCGGTGGAGACGAGGACATAGTGGGCGCCGGGTTCATTGGCGTAGGAGATGTCGGTGCGCGAGGGGTAGGCCTCGGTGGCCGTGTGGGAGTGGTAGATGACCACGGGTTCCTCGTCGCGGTCGTCCATCTCGCGGTAGAGCTTGAGCAGGTCGCCGGAGTCGAACTCGTAGAACGTGGGCGACATCGCGGCGTTCAGCATCGGGATGAAGCGCTCGGGCCGGTCCGACCCGGCCGGCCCCGCTACGACGCCGCACGCCTCGTCGGGGTGGTCCTTGCGCGCATGGGCGACGATCTGGTCGACGAGGGCCTGGGTGATGGTCAGCATGACGGTCAGGATAAGCAGACGGGCCGCCCCGTACCGAGGGTTGGTACGAGACGGCCCACATGCCGGACGCCCTGAGCGGCAGCCACCGAGAGCGCCACGAGTGCTCCCGGGGGCGGGGACGTCCTGGAGGGCGGCTCGGCAACGCCCCTAAAGGGGCGCGGGGAACTGCGCGACCAGCCACAGCGGAGCCGCAGACAGCGGACAACCTTCCGCGGCAATCACCTCACGGGCTCTTTCAGCGAAGCGCTCGGCTCCGGCTCGTCCCCACCCCGCGCGGCGATCTGCGGATTACGGCTCTTGAGCACCGCCCAGCCGACGCCAAGGGCGACAGCCCACCCGGCCGCGACATACAGACAGACCCGCGCATCCTTGTCGTACGCGATCATGCAGGTCACGCCGATGAGGAAGAGAAGCGCGACCCAGCTGAACAGCGCACCACCGGGGGCAGGGAAGGACGAGGCCCGCAGCCGCCCCGCATCGACAGCGGCCCGGTAGCGAATGTGACTGACGAGGATCATCATCCACGTCCAGATACCGGCGGCCGTGGCGACAGACGTGACGTAGAGGAACGCCTTCTCCGGCACGACGTAGTTCAGCACCACACCGATACCCATCAGCGCCACTGACACCGTGATACCGACGGCAGGCGTCTTGCGGGCGTTGAGCTTGCCGAAGGCACTCGGCGCCTCGCTGTTGGCGGCGAGGTCGCGCAGCATCCGGCCGGTCGAGTACATGCCCGAGTTGCAGGACGACAGGGCCGCGGTGAGCACCACGAAGTTGACGATGCCGGCGGCGAGCGGGATGCCGATCTTGCCGAAGGCGTGCACGAAGGGGCTCTCGCCGGCGGAGAACTCGGTCCACTTGACGACGGAGAGGATCACCAGCAGCGCGCCGACGTAGAAGACGATGATGCGCCAGGGCAGCGTGTTGATGGCCTTGGGCAGGGTCTTCTCGGGGTTCTCGGACTCGCCCGCGGTGACGCCGACGAGCTCGACGGCGAGGTAGGCGAACATGACGCCCTGGAGCGTCATCAGGCTGGAGCCGATGCCGTTGGGGAAGAAGCCGTCGTGCGACCAGAGGTTGGAGACGGTGGCGGTGTCACCGGCGTCGGAGAAGCCGAGGGTGAGCACGCCGAGGCCGATCACGATCATGCCGATGATGGCCGTCACCTTGATCATCGAGAACCAGAACTCGACCTCGCCGAAGATCTTGACGGAGATCAGGTTGACGCCAAACAGCACCACCAGGAACACCAGGGCGCTGACCCACTGCGGGATCTCGGGGAACCAGAAGTGGATGTAGATCGCGGCGGCCGTGAGCTCGGCCATGCCGGTGACCACCCACATCAGCCAGTACGTCCAGCCGGTGACGAAGCCGAAGAACGGGCCGAGGAATTCGCGGGCGTACTCGGCGAAGGAGCCGGAGACGGGCCGGTAGAGGAGCAGTTCGCCCAGGGCCCGCATGATGAAGAAGATGACGACGCCCGCGAGGGCGTACATGAGGATGATGCTGGGGCCGGCCTTGGCGATGTTCGCTCCGGCACCCATGAAGAGGCCGACGCCGATGGCGCCGCCGATCGCGATCATCTGGACCTGACGGCTGCCGAGGCCGCGCTCGTACCCCTCTTCCGGGGCACCCGTGGCCTTCGCGTCCGTGACCTTCGCAGAGGTCATGTGTTGTGCGCCTTTCTCCATGCCGACCCGGGCCCTTCGTCGGCCTCGGATCGGGTCTCGATCCCCCCGGATTGCTGGAGCTGAGCGGGCTGGGTCCGCTCGTGCCTGGCCGACGATCCGTCGACCATGTGGCGCACCCGGCCGAACATTCGGGTGGTGCTCGGCGGGCGTCGTGAAGATTTATCACGGCCGTCACAGTGATCGGCTGCAGGACATGTGGCGCATCCCACAGGAAGAACCGGACAAAAGACTCGGCCACCTCCCATAGCGGGTGGCGGCCTTGACGCGATCGTTATCCGGATTTGAGCGTCCGCTGAGCGAACACAAAACCGTCACAAACAGGCACAGGACGGTCGCACAAGAGGGTGCGGGCTACGGCATCAGCGTCGCGACCAGCGTCTCCTGGAGTCCGCCCAGCCACAGATACGCCATCACCATCGGCTTGCGCGGGTCCTCGTCCGGCAGCCGGTAGAGCAGATCGGTGTCGTCCTCGTCGGTGATCTCCAGCCGGGAGCCGATGGCGAGCCGCAGGTCGTTGAGGGCGCCGAGCCACCGCTGGGACTCCTCCGGGGAGAGCTTGAGCACCGCGCCGCCCTCACCGGCGGAGGCGGAGCTGAGCTCGTCCAGGGAGCGGACCACCGCGAGCGCGTTGTCGCGCTTGCCGGCCCGCAGGTCGTTCTCGGTGTAGCGACGGAACTCCGCGGAGTACGACCGCTGCTCCTCGGCCTCCTTGGCCTGCGGTGTCCCCTCGGGGTCGCTGTAGGCGTCCGGGAACAGGCGCCGGAGGACCGGGTCGGCGGGCGGCTCGCTCGGGCCCTCGGCGAACAGCTCGGCGAGCGGGTCGTCGGGGGCGTCCTCGGCGGGGCCGGGGCCGATGAGCTCCAGGAGCTGGACGGCCAGCGACCGGATGATGGAGATCTCGACGTCGTCGAGGGCGACGGCCGCACCGCCGCCGGGGAGCGGTTCGAAGGTTCCTGGCATAGGGACGATTCGCTACTTCCGGTCCTGCGCGGGCGTACGGGTCACTTGCGGTCGTGCTGAAGGGTGGCCCACAGGCCGTAGCCGTGCATGGCCTGCACGTCGCGTTCCATCTCCTCGCGGGTGCCGCTGGAGACGACCGCCCGGCCCTTGTGGTGGACGTCGAGCATGAGCTTGGTCGCCTTGTCCTTGGTGTAGCCGAAGTAGGACTGGAAGACGTAGGTCACATAGCTCATGAGGTTGACCGGGTCGTTGTGCACGATCGTGACCCAGGGGACGTCCGGCTCGGGGACGGCGAAGACCTCCTCCGCCGACTCGGTGCGTTCGATCTCCAGGGGTGCGGGTGACGTCACAGAGCCCATGCTGCCACCGGAGGGGGGTGGTCGCACAAATCCCCGGCGATCCACGGGGCCTAAATCGTCAGACTGACGAAATGGGGGTAGCATCTGTCGTCATGAACACAGCGGACCTTGGGCTGCCGGTGGACGTCCCCTCGACGGCGCTCTTCACGGATCAGTACGAGTTCACGATGCTGCAGGCCGCCCTGAAGGCCGGCACCGCCGAGCGGCGCAGTGTCTTCGAGGTCTTCACCCGGCGGCTGCCCGAGGGGCGGCGCTACGGCGTCGTGGCCGGCACCGGCCGGGTGCTGGACGCCGTCGAGAACTTCCGCTTCGACGCCGACGTCCTCGGCTTCCTGCGCGAGCGGAACATCCTCGACGAGCAGACCCTCAAGTGGCTCGCGGACTACCGCTTCTCCGGCGACGTCTGGGGCTACCCCGAGGGCGAGGTCTACTTCCCGGGCTCGCCGATCATGCGGGTCGAGGGCACCTTCGCGGAGTGCGTGCTGCTGGAGACGGTGATCCTCTCCATCCTCAACCACGACTCCGCCATCGCCGCGGCCGCCTCCCGGATGGCGTCGGCCGCCGGAGAGCGCCCGCTGATCGAGATGGGCGCCCGCCGCACCCACGAGCTGGCCGCGGTGGCGGCGTCCAGGGCGGCCTACCTCGGCGGCTTCACCTCCACCTCCGACCTCGCCGCCGGCTTCCGCTACGGCATACCCACCGTCGGCACCAGCGCCCACGCCTTCACCCTGCTGCACGACCGTGAGCGGGACGCCTTCCAGGCCCAGGTGGACTCCATGGGCCGCGGCACCACGCTGCTGGTGGACACCTACGACGTCGCCGAGGCGGTCCGTACGGCCGTGGAGGTCGCCGGGCCCGAGCTGGGCGCCGTGCGCATCGACTCGGGCGACCTGCTGCTGGTCGCGCACCGGGTCCGCCAGCAGCTGGACAAGCTGGGCGCGACCGGCACGAAGATCATCGTGACCTCCGACCTGGACGAGTACGCCATCGCCTCGCTCGCGGCGGCCCCGGTGGACGCGTACGGCGTCGGCACCCAGCTGGTGACCGGGTCGGGGCATCCGACCTGCTCGATGGTCTACAAGCTGGTCGCCCGCGCCGAGTCCGGCGACGCCACGGCGCCGCTGGTGCCGGTGGCGAAGAAGTCGACCGGCGGGAAGACGTCCATCGGCGGCCGCAAGTGGGCCGCGCGGCGTCTCGACGAGTACGGCGTCGCCGAGGCCGAGGTGGTCGGCACCGGGTCGGTTCCGGCGGAGCTCGCCGACCGGCAGTTGCTGGTGCGGCTGATCGAGGGCGGGGACGTGGTGGCCCGTGAGCCGCTGGACGTCGTACGGGACCGGCACACGGCCGCGCGCGGCAACCTGCCGCTGTCCGCCACGCAGCTCTCGCGCGGGGAACCCGTCATCCCGACCGAGTATGTCAACGGGCGCTCGGGTAGCCGGACGGGGGCGTGAAGCGAGCGCGCCCGGCGTGCGCGCGCCATGCCCCCTCCCGCAGCGCACCCGAAGTCTCTAGGCTCGGAAGTTCACGGCCGGGCCAGCATCGTTTTCCACCGTCCCGACCTCAGCGTCCATAACCGAAGGACACCGACCATGCGCCGCGCCTTGATCGTCGTAGATGTGCAGAACGACTTCTGCGAGGGGGGCAGCCTCGCCGTGGCCGGCGGTGCCGATGTGGCTGCCGCCGTCACCGAGCTGATCGGGCAGGCGGGCGGGTCCGGGTACCAGCACGTCGTCGCCACCCGCGATCACCACATCGCGCCCGGTGGTCACTTCTCGACCAACCCCGACTTCGCCCACTCCTGGCCGGCGCACTGCGTCGCCGGTACCGAGGGGGTCGGGTTCCACCCGAACTTCGCGCCCGCGGTCGCGTCCGGTGCGATCGATGCCGTGTTCGACAAGGGGGCGTACGCGGCGGCGTACAGCGGGTTCGAGGGGGCCGACGAGAACGGGGTGCGGCTGGCGGACTGGTTGCGGGCGCGGGACGTGTCGGAGGTGGATGTGGTGGGGATCGCCACGGATCACTGTGTGCGGGCCACTGCCGTGGATGCGGTGCGGGAGGGGTTTCGTGCGCAGGTGTTGCTGGATCTGACTGCCGGGGTGGGTTCCGAGACGACTGAGCGGGCGCTGGAGGAGATGCGGGAGGCCGGGGTGGAGTTGTCCGGCAAGCCGGTGGTTGCGTAGCGCGTGGTGGGGTGCCGCGATCGGTCGTGTGGCGGGTGCGGCGCCGTTGGGGCTGGTCGCGCAGTTCCCCGCGCCCCTTGGGGGCGTTGCAGGCGCCGCACATGACACAGCCGCCCCGCGCCGGTTAAGGCGTTGCCGCCGGGCGTCTCAGTAGGGCCCTGATCGGGTGCCACAGTTCCTGGGGTAGCTCTGGGCCCAGGGCGACACCGTTGTCAGGGGCCGTTCGCCATATCAGGCCGTCGGGGTGGTGGAGGACGGCTGTGACCTCGTCGGGGGTCGGTGGGGCGGCGTTGCCGCGTAGGTAGACCGCGCGCATGCCGAGGTTGCGGAGCCTGGTCAGGGCTCGGGCGCGGTTCTGGGCGTGGACGAGGACACGGACGCTGCCCGTGCCGTTGGCGGTGGGTCTGGGCAGGTTCAGCGCCACCACGACGCTGCCGGTCGGCAGCTTGCAGAAACCTCCTGCGGCCATGCGGTCACACCCCCGTGCGAGTCGGTGTCGATGTCGGTGTCAATAACGGAAGCACAGGGTGCACCTAAACACGATCGGCGGCAACCCGCCAAGAGGGTTGCCGCCGATCACGCTCTGACCTGCGAATATGCCGTTTACTTCACTGCGGCGCCGACCTCGACCGTGATCGTCGAGCCATCGCGCGGCTCCTTGATGATCTTGATCTTGGTGTTGGTGTCAGTGATCTTGACGCCCGCGGTGGGCGTCTCGGCGCTGTAGTACGTGTTGGTGTGGTCGTTGAAGACCGGCACCCCGGCACGCGACGGGATCCGGGTCGCGACGTCCGCGTTGTGCAGCGTCATGCCGTCCGTGCGGTACGTGCTGAACGGCGAGTCGTAGGACTGGATGCGGTTGCGCATCAGCGTGCCGTCGGACCACTTCAGCGGCGTCGGGTGGGAGTCGACCGGGAGGATCAGACCGACACCCTGGTGCTGGCTGGTGTTGTTGTCCGCCTGGGAGGTGTCCCACTTCCAGATCAACAGGCCGTTCTGGTAGGCGTAGTGCTCCACCCAGTCCGGACGGGTCGACGAGAAGCCGAAGTTGTACGGGCCCGTCTTCAGGGTCTTGTCGTACGACACGTACTGACGGTTCTCGGCGATGTAGTACTGCGCGTAGTCCTTGGTGAACGAGGCGCCCATGCGCGAGAAGCCGCTCGCCGTCCAGGCGTTGTCCACGCTCTCCGCGTCGTCCGAGAAGACCGCGGAGCCGTCGGCGGTGACCGTGATGCGGTCGGCCGCGAAGCCCTTCAGCGCCAGGCCGCCGTCGGTCGCGTAGCGGAAGCGCAGGTCGATCTTCTTGCCGGCGTAGGCGTCCAGCGGGTAGACGAGCTTCTGGTACGCGTCCACCGTGCCGTCGAGCGCGGGCTTGTCGCTGCCGTCCCGGCTGATCGGGTTGCCGTTCGCGGTGCCGTCGATCGCCGTCCAGTTGGCGCCGCCGTCGGTCGACACCTCGGTGTAGAGGTAGTCGTAGCCCTTCTCGATGTCCCACCAGCCGTCGAGGGTGAGGCTGGCGGCGGACTTGCCGGTGAGGTCGACGCTGCGGCTCAGCGTGTTCTTCAGGTTGTTGCCGCTGCCGCTCCACCACTGGGTCGCGCCCTGTGCGGGAGTCACGATCTCGGTGGTGACGGCCTTCTTGGGCAGCGTGACCACGAGGGCCTGCTTGTGCCGGGTGTTGTACTCGGCCAGGCCGAGCTTGTGCTCGGAGGTCGTCGCGGCCTTGGCCGTGTCGTAGTTGAGCCAGCCCAGCTGGAGCTTGTCCCAGGCGGTCATGTCGCCGGGCAGGTCACCGATCTCCTTCTTGCCGGTGCCCAGCCAGGAACCGGAGGACATCAGCGTCCAGAAGCCGGTGGAGTTCTCGCCGCCGGCGGTGTCGTAGTGGTCCGGCAGACCGAGGTCGTGGCCGTACTCGTGGGCGAAGACACCCAGACCGCCGTTCTCCGGCTGGACGGTGTAGTCGCCGACCCAGATGCCGGTGGAGCCGATCTGCGCGCCGCCCAGCTTGTTGTCCGCGGGGCCGGTGGCGCCGGCGTCGGTGCCGAAGGCGTACCAGCGGTGGGCCCAGATCGCGTCGGTGCCCTGGGCGCCGCCGCCCGCGGACTCGTCCTCACCGGCGTGCACGATCTGGAAGTGGTCGATGTAGCCGTCGGCCTCGTTGAAGTCGCCGTCGCTGTCGAAGTCGTAGCGGTCCCACTGGTCGAACTGGGTGACGTCGGCCTTGATCTCGGCGTCGGTCTTCCCAGCTGCCTTCTGCTGGGCGACCCACGCGTTCAGACCGTCGCTGACGACGTTCCAGACGCTGGCGCAGTTGGTCTCGCCACAGGCGTTGTTGCCGTAGCGGGCCTCGTTGTAGGGGACCTTGACCCAGTCGGTGACCTCGCCCTCGACCGAGTAGCGGCCCGAGGACTGCTTCTCGTAGTACTTCTTCAGCGACTCGGTCTTCTTGCCGGTGCCGAAGTAGAGGTCCTCGAAGTGCTTCTGGTTGTAGTCCGCCTGCCAGGCCGTCGAGTTGTCCTTCTCGCGGTCGGGCTCGGCTATCTGGTTGTGGGCCGGGCCGGGCGTGCCGCCGAACTCGCTGATCTGGTCGCCGAACTCGACCAGGATCGTGAAGATCTTGTCGGTCTTCTCGCGGCCCAGCTCGACGTACTTGCTGTCGCCCTTCTTGCTCTTGAGCTCCACGACCTGCGAGCCGTCGCGCTTCGTGACCTTGCTCCGGCCGGATATGACCTGGTTCAGGGCCTCCTCGCGCTGGGCCGCCTGCGTCCTGCTCATGGGGCCGTCGAGGTTGTGGTCGGCGTGAGGGTGCTCCGCCGGGTCGTGCCGCTCCACGGACGCCGGCACGCCTTCGTCGGCCTGAGCCACCGCGAAGGTCGAGAACGTCGCCGCTGCCGTCGTGAGCGCGACGGCGGTTGCCGCCGTTCTGAACGTCCAGGGTCTACTGGTCACTTGCTTCCTCCCCCGCGTCCGGGCGCGCGGAAGGAAGGGTTCCTGGTCCTGGAGGTTCCGCGGGCGCCTGATCAACGCGTGTAGTCAAGTGACGACATTTGACTAGAGGTTAAGCAGAAAAAACAGACCTTGACTTGGACAGGTCAATTGCACTATGCGGAGTCGATGTTCATTTAGCGGACAACCACCTTTCGGTGACGGGCGCGTCGCACTGTCCACCTGTTGGACGCGATGACTCCGTGCGCCCCCCGTGCATCGGCACTGTTGGTCAGGTCACGCTTACGGTTTGTTCCTCTCGGGCATGCACGCGGTTAGAGTCGGATGGCGGAACCGCCCGGACGTCGGCGGAAAGCCAGGCCGAGACCCCCGTGCACCCCTGATTCCGAGGACACGATGATCATGCCTCGTCCGACTGCCGCACAGCTCGCTTACGGCTCGTGCACCGTGATCTTCTCCACGCTCGCCATGCTGCTGCTGTCGCAGACGAGTTCGGGTGCGGGGATCGCGGTCATCGCCGTCGCGGCGCTGCTGCTCGGGCTCCTGGTCGCCATGACGGTGCCCATGCCGAGGAAGCCCCGCGTGGTGGCGCTCCGCAAGCCGGCCCCCGCCGAACGGGAACAGGCGGAGGAACCCGTACTCACCCAGTCCTGACGCTCAGTTGCCGGTGCTGACGACAACCGTCTTCGCCGCCTTGTCGTGCAGGCCCTGCTTGTAGGGCTTGTCGAAGAAGCTCCAGCCGCCGCAGATCACGGTCCAGATGCAGGCGCAGCAGAACGCGAACGGGATCCACAGCACCGACGCCCGGATCAGCGAGGCCTGCACCGAGGGGGTGGCGCCGTTGTCCAGGTTGGCCGTGCGCATGTTGAGCAGCTTCTTGCCGAGCGTCTGTCCCGTCCTCGCGGTCATGACGGTGTCGTAGCCGATGAACAGCACGGCGGCGACCAGCGACTGCACGAAGGACTTGCCGTACTCCACCTGGTCGGTGTCCACGTCGTACTCGGTGACGCCGAAGCCCCAGGTGAGCAGCCAGACGACGACGCCCACCAGGATCATGTCGATGATGCGGGCCAGCGTGCGCTTGCCGCTGTCGGCGAGCGGCGGCATCCCGGCCAGGGGGTCGGCGGGGCCGCCTGAGCCGCCGTACGGGTCACCGCCGTAGGGACCGCCTCCGTAGGGCGGGGGTTGGCCGCCGTACGGGGGCTGGTCACCGTACGGCGGACCCGTACCCTCGCCCTCGGACGGCGGGGGCTGCTTCCTGAACGGATCGTCTTCCGGGGGTTGCTGACCGGAGCCGGGAGGCGGTTCGCTGCTCATGGCCCGAGTCGACCGCGAACCGCCCCGCTCCGCATCCGGCGCGGGGCCGTCCGGGGTACGGAATCTTCCGGGCCGTTCGCGGTATGCGCTCAGCCTGCGACGAACGTACGCGCCGCCTTGTCGTGCCAGCACTGGTGCCAGGGCCGGTCGAAGACGCACCACAGCACGCCGACGACGCCGACGACGAGCAGACCGGGGATGCTGTAGACGAGCCAGCGCTTCAGGGCCGCGCCGAACTCCGGGGGTTCGTGGGCCTCGATGTCCCGCACCTCCAGGCCGAGCAGCTTCTTGCCCAGCGTGCGGCCCCACTTGACGGTGGGCAGGACCTCGTAGACCGCGCCGAACAGCAGCAGGACGGCCAGGATGATGCCGAGGTACACCGACGTGGTGCCGTCCAGCAGCCACACGGTGACGGTCTCGCCGGAGAGCTTGGCGGCGTCGATCTTGCCGTTGACGTGGTCGATCGCCTTGGTGCCGAGCGGTACGGCGGCCACTGCGGTGACGGCGGCCAGGACGACGGTGTCCAGCAGCCGTGCGGCCAGCCGCTTGCCGAGGCCTGCGGGGCGGGCGGCGGCCTGACGCATGGCGGCCGCCTGGAACGGGTCCAGGGTCGGGGGCTTCCACGGGGCGACCGGCTGGTCCTCGCCGGGACCCGCGAGCCGGTGGACCTGCTGCGCCCAGGAGGACTGGCCGCCGCCGGGGCCCGCCGTCATGGGCGCGCCGGAACCGGCCGACTGCTGGGGGATGCTCGGGGCGGCCTGCTGCTGGGCCTGCTGCGGGCCGGAGAGGGCCGTGGGAGAGGCGCCGGCCGACTGGGCGGCGGACGCGGCTCCGGCGGCCGTCCGGGCCTGTCCCTGGGCCCCGGCGGCCCGTTCGGCGGCGGCCTTCCCGGCGCCGAAGCCCGGGCCCTGCGGGGCGCCGGCCGCGGCGTCCGTACGTGCGGCGCCCGATCCGGCGGACGCGCCCGTGCCTCCGCCCTGCGCCCCCGTGCGCGGGGACACCGCGCGGATGGCCATGGTGCCGTCGGCGGGGGCGGGGCCGCCGGGGCTGGGGATGCCGGCCACGGGCCGGCGGATCATGAACGTGTCACCGGAGGCGACGTTCCCGGAGTCCGCTTCCGGCTCGGCGGGCGGAATGGTGGCCGTGCCGTCGGTACTGGCGGCCTGTCCGTCCGGCTGGGCCGCCGCGCGCGGTTCCCTCGGGTCGGGCTCCTGCTGGGCACCCCAGGAGACGCGGTGGTCCTGGTCGCCGCCGAAGCCGGCCTGGTGGGCGGGGTCGGCGCCCCACGCGGACGCCGGCTCCGGGCGGCTGCCGTGCTGGGCCCTGCCCGACGCGGGTTCCCGCTCCGGGTCCTCGTCGAAGAAGTGCGGGCCGGTCTCCTCGACCGGGGCGGCCGGGGCGGCGGCGGGCCCGTCCGGGTTCGCGCCCGGCGGCGGGGCGAGCGGTTCGCCGTCCGTCGGCGCCGGACGGCTGGTGCCCGGCACCCAGGAGGCGCCGTTCCAGTACCGGACATATCCAGGAATGGACGGGTCCGGGTAATACCCTTCGCGGGGCCTGTCGTCACCGGGGGCCGGGGTTGGGGCGCTCATGTCCGTCGTCCGGTATCTGCTCGTGGGTCAAATAGGGGCCTCCACATCTATCAGACGGACGCAACAAGCACCGCCCGTCCCGTAGGACCCACTCCTTTCCGGGCAACCTCGTACACGTACTTCACACGAGCGGAACCCGTCCGGAACCCGTCCGGGAACAGGGCGGGAAAAAAGTTCCTCGAACCCGCGTAATGATCCGTGCCCCCGGTCCCTCTCCACTCGTACGGGCCCGCCCACGCGGCCCGTACGCGTCACGAGAGAGGACACGCACGTCATGCATCAGACCGTAGAGCGCGAACTGGAGCTGCGGCTCATCCTGTCGCCGGAGCGTGGCATCCCGGTGCCGGCCCGGTTGAGCTATCACAGCGACGATCCGTACGCCGTGCACATCGCCTTCCACATCAACTCCGAGCAGCCCGTGCACTGGACCTTCTCCCGGGATCTGCTCGTGGAGGGGGTGTTCCGGCCGTGCGGGCACGGGGACGTGCGGGTGTGGCCGACGAAGGTGGACGGGCGCAGCGTGGTGCTGATGGCGTTGAGCTCGCCCGACGGGGACGCCCTCCTCGAGGCGCCGGCGGCGCAGGTGTCGGCCTGGCTGGAGCGGACCTTGCGGGTGGTGCCGCCGGGGGCCGAGGGCGAGCAGCTGGGGATCGACGACGCGCTCGATCAGCTGCTCGCCCGGTGAGGCGTAGCGGTCAGAAGAGTTTGCCCGGATTGAGGATGCCCAGCGGGTCGAAGACCTGTTTGACGCCGCGCTGCAACTCGATGCCTACGGGGCCGATCTCGCGCGCCAGCCACTCCTTCTTCAGCACGCCCACGCCGTGCTCGCCGGTGATCGTGCCGCCGAGTTCCAGGCCGAGCGCCATGATCTCGTCGAAGGACTCGCGGGCGCGCCGGGACTCGTCGGCGTCGGTCGCGTCGAAGCAGACCGTCGGATGCGTGTTGCCGTCGCCGGCGTGGGCGACGACGCCGATGGTGAGCTGGTGCTTGTCGGCGATGCGTTCCACGCCCTCGATCAGGTCGGCGAGCCTCGACCGTGGCACACACACGTCGTCGATCATCGTCACCCCCCGCACGGCTTCGAGCGCGGTGAGGGACAACCGCCTCGCCTGGAGCAGGAGTTCGGACTCGGCGGCGTCGTCCGCCGGGACCACCTGGGTGGCGCCGGCCGCCTCGCACAGCGCGCCGACGGCCGCGAGGTCGGGGGCGGGGTCCGGGGTGTCGAAGGCGGCCAGGAGGAGGGCCTCGGTCGTCTCCGGCAGCCCCATGTTCGCGATGTCGTTGACCGCCTTGACCGTCGTACGGTCCATCAGTTCCAGCAGCGACGGGACGTGCCCGCCCTCCATGATCCGGCACACCGCGTCGCACGCCGCGCCCGCCGTCGCGAACTCGGCGGCCAGCACCAGCTGCTGCGGCGGTTGCGGCTTCAGTGCCAGGACGGCCCGTACGACGATGCCGAGCGAGCCCTCGGAGCCGACGAAGAGGCGGGTCATGTCGTATCCGGCGACGCCCTTGGCGGTACGGCGGCCCGTGGACAGCAGGCGGCCGTCGGCGAGGACGACGTCCAGGCCGAGGACGTACTCGGCCGTCACCCCGTACTTCACACAGCACAGGCCGCCGGAGGCCGTGCCGATGTTGCCGCCGATGGTGCACATCTCCCAGCTGGAGGGGTCCGGCGGGTAGTACAGGCCGAGTTCGCCGACCGCGCGGGAGAGGGTGGCGTTGATGACGCCGGGCTCGACGACGGCGATGCGGTCGACCGGGTTGATCTCCAGAATCCGGTCCATCTTGGTCAGGGACAGCACGATGCAGCCGTCGGAGGCGTTGGCCCCGCCCGACAGGCCGGTGCGGGCGCCCTGTGGGACGACCGGGACGCGCAGCTCGGTGGCGGTGCGCATGACGTGCTGGACCTCTTCGACCGTGCGCGGCAGCACGACCACGGCGGGCGCACCGGCCGGGCAGAAGCTGGCCATGTCGTTGGCGTAGGAGGCCGTGATGTCGGGGTCGGTGAGAACGGCCTCGGCGGGCAGACCCGCGAGCAGCCGCTCGGTGAGGTCACCCCGGGCCTGGTCGGGTGCGGCTTCGGTACGGCTCATGATCACAGCGTGACACCCGGGGCCATCGGTGTGAACCCCATGTACGGCAGCCGGGGTCGGACGGGTGTGGTCGTCGTATTGGCGCAGGGTTTCACGCACAGTGATCGCCATGGAGAACAGCGCCCCGAAGAACGTCGGGTCCGAGAACGACGCCTCGAAGGACCCGCAGGGCACGCCCGACCGTCGCCCGCGCAGCCGGCGCCGCGTGCTGATCGCCGCCGTGGCGGGGTGTGCCGTGCTCGGCGGGTTGTTGACGCTGCTGCCGTGGGGGCCGAGCGGGACGCGGGCGGCCCGGCCGGCGCCGGGGGCGCAGGCGCTGGCCGCCGTCACCAAGGGGGTGACCGCCGCGCTGCCCGATCTGGCGGTGCTGATCCACGAGCGCGAGGCGCACCTGCGGACGCATCCCAAGGACGCCCGGGCGTGGGCGGTGCTGGGCGCGGCGTACGTGGAACAGGGGCGGCGGACCGCGGAGCCGGCGAACTACCCGAAGGCCGAGAAGGCGCTGCGGGCCTCACTGCGGGTGCGGGAGCGCAACGCCGAGGCGCTGGACGGCATGGCGGCGCTGGCGAACGCCCGACGGGACTTCCACGCGGCACGGACGTGGAGCGAGGCGGCGCTGAAGGTGGACCGCAAGCGGTGGACGACGTATCCGCTGCTGATCGAGGCGCAGACCGGGATGGGCGACTACAAGGCCGCCAAGCGGAGCCTGGACCGGCTGCTGAAGCTGCGCTCGGGGCCGGCGGTGCAGGCCCGGGCGGCGGCCCTGTACCGGGACCGGGGCTGGCGCGAGGACGCGGCGGCGGCCCTCTCCGACGCGGCGGCGGCCACCGAGGTCCCGGCCGAGCGGGCGGCGTATCTCGAACGGGCCGGGCAACTCGCCTGGGAACGCGGTGACCTGGAGGTGGCCCTGCGCCACTTCCAGGAGGCGGTACGCCTCGACCCCGACCAGCGGGCCGCGCTCGCCGGGCAGGGACGGACCCTCGCGGCGCTGGGCCGCTCGACGGAGGCGCTGAACGCCTACCGGGCGGCCCTCGCCAAGCAGCCGCTGCCCGAATACGCCCTGGAGCTGGGTGAGTTGTACGAGTCGCTGGGGCTGGGGCAGGCGGCCCGCGTGCAGTACGACCTGCTGCGCGAGCGGGCGGCGCGGGCGGCGGCCGGCGGGGTGGACGAGGAGCTGGTGCTGGGCCTCCTCGAGGCGGACCACGGCGACACGGAGATGGCGGTACGGCGGCTCAGGGTCGAGTGGCGCCGGCAGCCGGGGATCGCGGTGGCCGACGCGCTGGGCTGGGCGCTGCACCGGTCCGGGGAGGACGAGGAGGCGCTGAAGTTCGCCCGGCGTGCGACCGACCGGCAGAAGGGGGGCGGGGTGCGCAGCGCGCTGTACGTCTATCACCGGGGGATGATCGAGCGGTCGCTGGAGATGGCGGGGCCCGCGCGACGGCATCTGGAGGAGGCGCTGCGGATCAATCCGCACTTCTCGCCGACGCGGGTGCCGCTGGCCGAGGCGGCGTTGGAGGAGCTCGGGGAGCCGTCGGTGGAGGACGTACCGGACATGGACGCCGAGCCTCGGCGGAAGTGACCTCTACACGGCTTTCGCCAGACCGCCGCCGTGCCATGGGGTCAGCGTACGAGGCGTTCAGGCGCGGGGCTTGTAGTAGACGGAGAACTTCCGGGCGCCCACCGCACCGGACGCGAAGCCCATGCACAGTCGGGCCTGCGGTGTGCGGCACACCGCCATGCCCTCCGGCTCCCGGTGGTCGAGCGAGTACCCGGCCTCGGTGCGCCGGCGCTGGACCACCTCGCCGGTGCGGATGTCGAGGCAGGAGACATGGGTGTCGCCGCGTCCGGCCGGCGGGTTGGTCTCGGGGTCGTACGGCGTCCCGGCGAGCTGGTAGAGGTGGTCACCGTGCAGCGCGTACCCCTGGAACGGGACCGTCGGGTCCGGGTGCGTGCCGGTCTGGGCGAGGTCGGCGACGTGGGTGGTGTAGTCGCCGGCGACGAAGGTGTCGAGGTCGTAGATCCGGTACCGGGGGACGCCGTTCATCCGGTGGCGGACGGCGATGCGGCCGGTGGCCTGGCAGATCGAGGGCTGGTTGCCGGTCGAGCCGGGGATCGGGTGGCGGACGTGGACGTCGCCGGTCTCGCGGGTGGCGCCGTGGAAGAAGCGGAAGCGGGTGACGCCGCTGCCGTAGCCGTTGCGGGCGTCGGCCTCGGTCCAGATCCACACGATGCCGTCGGTCGTGCGCTGCACGCCCATGCTCACGCCGTGCCCGAAGCCACGCAGGTACATGTGGCCGAGCCGGTCGCCCCGGTGGTCGAGCCGGTTCAGGCAGAGGTCGCCGGCCGCGGAGCCGCCCGGGGTGAGCTGAAGGACGTACAGATGCTCGGCCACCTCGTCGAACGCGAACGACTGGAGGATGGTCGGCTCCTTGAGCGTGTCCCTCTTCCACAGCCAGCGCTCGGACGGCACGGACAGATCGAATCGGTCCTCCACCGACGTCACCCCCCTGGTCGTGCGGGTGCCCCGTGACACCCGCACGACTGGAGAGGCTCAACCAGCCGTCACAGGTTCCCGCGCTTGGCCTGCTCCCGCTCGATCGCCTCGAACAGGGCCTTGAAGTTGCCCTTGCCGAAGCCCATGGAGCCATGGCGTTCGATGATCTCGAAGAAGACCGTCGGACGGTCCTGGACCGGCTTGGTGAAGATCTGCAGCAGATAGCCGTCCTCGTCGCGGTCGGCGAGGATCTTCAGCTCGCGCAGGGTCTCGACGGGCACGCGGGTGTCGCCGACCCACTCGCCGAGGGTGTCGTAGTAGGAGTCGGGGGTGTCGAGGAACTGGACGCCGGCCGCGCGCATCGTCCGGACCGTCGCCACGATGTCGTTGGTGTTCAGCGCGATGTGCTGGACGCCGGCGCCGCCGTAGAACTCCAGGTACTCGTCGATCTGGGACTTCTTCTTGGCGATGGCGGGCTCGTTGATCGGGAACTTGACCTTGAGCGTGCCGTCGGCGACGACCTTCGACATCAGCGCGCTGTACTCGGTCGCGATGTCGTCGCCCACGAACTCCTTCATGTTCGTGAAGCCCATGACCTTGTTGTAGAAGCCGACCCACTCGTTCATCCGGCCGAGCTCGACGTTGCCGACGCAGTGGTCGATGGCCTGGAAGGTGCGCTGGGCGGGCGGTTCGACCATCGGCTGCGCGGCGACGTAGCCGGGCAGGTAGGGGCCGTCGTAGCCGGTGCGCTCCACGAGGGTGTGGCGGGTCTCGCCGTAGGTCGCGATGGCGGCCAGGACGATTGTGCCGTGCTCGTCCTTCAGCTCGTACGGCTCGGTGACGGAGGTGGCGCCGTGCTCCAGCGCGTACTCGTACGCCCGGCGCGCGTCCGGGACCTCGATCGCGAGGTCGACGACGCCGTCGCCGTGCTCGGCCACGTGCTGGGCGAGGAAGTGGCCCCAGGTGGTGGCGGGCTTGATGACGGAGGTGAGGACGAAACGGGCGGAGCCGTTCTCCAGCACGTAGCTCGCGGTCTCGCGGCTGCCGTTCTCCGGTCCGGAGTAGGCCACGAGGCGCATGCCGAAGGCGGTCGAGTAGTAGTGCGCCGCCTGCTTGGCGTTGCCCACGGCGAAGACGACCGCGTCCATTCCCTTGACCGGGAAGGGGTCGGCCTGCCGGGCGGTGTCGGGAGTGTGGTGTGTGGTCTGCGTCATAGGCGCAGCCTCACTCCGGTACGGCAAGGTGCGCAATAGTTTGGTTCTCGGCTGGGCATTCTGCTCAGTGACCGACCCGCTTCGGCGGGCTTTCTGTACAGGATGACCACCCCACCCGGGAGGCTGCCGTGGCGATCGATCATCTGGACGGGCGGATCATCGTGCTCCTGGCGCGCGAGCCGCGGATCGGGGTGCTGGAGATGTCCCGGCGGCTGGGGGTGGCCCGTGGGACCGCGCAGGCGCGCCTGGACCGGCTTCAGTCGAACGGAGTCATCCGCGGGTTCGGTCCCGAGGTGGACCCGGCCGCGCTCGGCTACCCGGTCACCGCGTTCGCGACGCTTCAGATCCGGCAGGGGCAAGGGGCCGACGTACGGGCTCACTTGACGACCGTGCCGGAGGTACTGGAGCTGCACACCACCACCGGGACCGGGGACATGATGTGCCGCCTGGTGGCGCGTTCCAACGCCGATCTCCAGCGTGTGATCGACCGGGTTGTCGGTTTCGATGGGATCGTCCGGGCCTCCACCGCGATCGTGATGGAGAACCCCGTTCCGCTGCGGATCATCCCGTTGGTGGAGCAGGCGGCGGAGGACCCGGCGAGCAGCTAGCCCGCGAAGGGTGGGGTGAGTCCGTGTGAGCTTCTGGGAGTACCTGGGCAACCGCCACCAGCAGCTGTTCACCGACGCCCTGCAGCACGCCAGCGCCGTCTTCCAGTGCATGGTGGTGGCGACCCTGCTCGGGGTGCTGATCGGTGTGGTCACCTATCGCAGCGAGTGGGCCGGAAACCTCGCCACCCTGACCACCTCGGGCATTCTGACCATTCCGTCGCTCGCCATGATCGGTCTGCTCATCCCGATCGTGGGGCTGGGCGTACCGCCCACGGTGATCACTCTGACCCTGTACGGCCTGCTGCCGATCGTGCGCAACTCGATCGTCGGGCTGCGCGGTGTCGACCCGACGCTGGTGGACGCGGCCCGCGGCATCGGGATGTCCCGGCTCACGCGGTTGCTGCGGGTGGAGCTGCCGCTGGCCTGGCCGCCGATCCTGACCGGGATCCGGGTCTCGACGCAGATGCTGATGGGCATCGCGGCCATCGCGGCGTACGCGTCCGGACCCGGGCTCGGCAATGTGATCTTCCGCGGTCTGGCCTCGCTGGGCAGCGCGAACGCGCTCAACCAGGTGCTCGCGGGCACGCTCGGGATCATCGTCCTTGCGCTGCTGTTCGACGCCGCGTACGTCCTGATCGGGCGGCTGACCATTCCCAGGGGGATCCGTGTCTGAGTACGGCAGCACCGCCGACGCCCCCGCCGGCACCACGGCCGACGCTCCACCCGACGCCGCCGGTGGCACCGGGGAGCATCACGGCGCCGCCATCGAGCTGGAGAACCTGACCAAGCGGTATCCGGGCAGCCCGCAGCCGGCCGTGGACAACGTGAACATGGAGATCAAGGCGGGCGAGGTGGTCATCTTCGTCGGCCCTTCCGGCTGCGGAAAGTCGACCACGCTCAAGATGATCAACCGGTTGATCGAACCGACCGGCGGCCGTATCCGCATCGGCGGCGAGGACGTCACCGACATCGACCCCGTGAAGCTGCGCCGCAAGGTCGGCTACGCGATCCAGTCCGCAGGCCTCTTCCCGCACATGACGGTCGCCCAGAACATCGCGCTGGTGCCGAAGATGATCGGCTGGCCGAAGGCACGGATCAGCGACCGGGTCGAGGAGCTGCTCGACCTCGTCGGCCTCGATCCCGGGGAGTTCCACGGCCGCTATCCGCGTCAGCTCTCCGGTGGCCAGCAGCAACGCGTGGGAGTGGCGAGGGCGCTGGCCGCCGATCCGCCCGTGCTGCTGATGGACGAGCCGTTCGGCGCGGTCGACCCGATCACCCGTGATCATCTCCAGGACGAGCTGATCAGGCTCCAGCACGAACTGCACAAGACGATCGTCTTCGTCACGCACGACTTCGACGAGGCGATCAAGCTCGGCGACCGGATCGCCGTGCTGCGCGAACGGTCCCACATCGCTCAGTTCGACACCCCCGAGGCGATCCTCACCAACCCGGCGGACGACTTCGTGTCCGGGTTCGTGGGCGCCGGGGCGGCGCTGAAGCGGCTGAACCTGACCCGCGTACGGGATGTGGAGATCACCGACTACCCCACGGTGACCGTCGACGACCCGCTCCAGGAGATCTTCAACCGGCTCCGCTCCAGCGGCACCAACGAAATCCTGCTGCTCGACAAGCGCCGACGGCCGTACAAGTGGCTGCGGCGCGGTGATCTGATGCGGGCCAGGGGTTCGCTGGCGCGGGCCGGGACGCTGGTCACCGACACGGTGACGCGGGACGCCACGCTGCGGGACGCCCTGGAGGCGGTCCTCACCGACAACGCGGGGCGGGTCGTGGTGACCGGGCGGCGCGGTGAGTACACGGGCGTCGTCGACATGGAGACGCTGATGAACTCGGTGCACGAACTGCTGGAGGCGGACCGTCTGGAGGCGCTGGAGGCCCAGCACGACCTGGAGGAGACACGGGCCGACCTGACGCACGCCGAGCAGGAGGGCGACGCGGGGGAGAAGAAGGCGTGAGCGGCCCGGAGACTCCGAGGGCGGGGGCG
>NZ_JAKEIP010000051.1 GCF_021474425.1 Streptomyces muensis
CCCACTCCCCACCCACTCCCCACCCCTTGGAGAAGACCGTGCCGAGCAAGACGTTGCGAGAACTCGCCGGTGCCGACACCAGCACGCCGGCCACCCTCGCGTCCTCGACCCTCGTCCTCGTCGACTACCAGAACACCTACACCCGCGGCGCGATGGAACTCGAAGGCTGGCAGCCCGCCCTGGAGGCGGCCGCGGACCTGCTGACCCGGGCCCGCGCGGCCGGCGCCGCGATCATCCACGTCCAGCACGACGACGGCGAGGGTTCGCTCTACGACATCCGCCAGGACATCGGCCGGATCCACCCGAGCGTGGCGCCGATCGAGGGCGAACCCGTGGTCGTCAAGCAGGCCCCGGACTCCTTCCACGGCACCGACCTGGGCAAACTCGTGGACGAGGCCGGGAACGAGTCCGTGATCATCGCCGGGTTCATGACCCACATGTGCGTCGCGTACACATCCGCGTCAGCGGCGCTGCGCGGCAACAGGCCCACGGTCCCGGCGGACACCTGCGCCACGAGGTCGATCGTCGACGTCACCGCCGACGAACTGCACCGCAGCGCACTGGCGGCCGTGGCGGACGCGTACGGGGTGGTGGTCGCGTCGGGGAGGGAGTTGGTCTGACGGGCCGGGACGGAGGGGACGCGACGGGTAGGACCCGACACGCCCGACCCCCGGACCCCAACTCCCGGACCCCGGGGGCTGGCTCCCCTTGACCTCAAGCAAGCTTGAGGAAGGAGCCTTCCGTCATGGACACCGAAGAGACACAGCGCCGGCAACAGCGACAGTTGCAGACCCTGACCGACCGCGCCGAGATCACCGACCTGCTGGACCGCTACCTGCGTTCCCTGGACGACGGCGTCTTCGACGAGGAATGGGCCGGCGCCTTCCACACCGAGGACGTCACCGCGGAGATGCCCATCGGCACCGTCCACGGCCGCGATGCCCTGCTGGCCCGCGTCCGCCAGGGAATGGCCCTGTTCGACCGCACCGTGCACCTCGGCACCAACACCGTCATCGAGATCGACGGCCCCCGGGCCACGGCCCGCGGCGCCCAGCTCAGCACCCACGTCCTGGCCGACGGCTCGTCCGACGTCTTCATCTCCGCCGGCCACACCGAAACCGAACTGACCAGAACATCCGACGGCTGGCGCATCTCCGCCACCTCCCTCCGAGTGACCTGGACCCGGGGCACTCCCCCGCGCCTACCCGCCGACCTCGACCCGGCCCGCACCTCCTAGCCCCGCACCGGAGCGGCCACCGCAGAGCCACGCCTGACCTGCGCAAACGAGAACCTGCCCACGACCGATCCCGCATCCGCTAGGCTAGGCGCCGGATCTCCGCGAGATCCGTTTGTTCGTCGCCTTCGTGGGATGTGTGGGAAATTCCGTCGCCGCAGGTCAGACCTGGTGGCGTGCGACGCCCCAAAACGCATCAGCCTCGAATCCCAAACGCTTTTCAGCGTTTTCGCAGCTCACGACGTGTGCACAGGGTGCTGTGCGATGCCCGGGTTCAGTGCAACCTGTGCACGCCGACCAGGGCAGGCCGCGGCTTTCGGTACACACGGCACTGCCCGAGTGAACCTGTCACCCCGGGGACGGCACCCAGATTGCTACTTGAGTAGCTAGCCGTCAGCCTGGACCGCATGGCAACCTCCCACGCTCCGTCAGCCCCGTCGGTAGTCGACCGTCGCATCCTCCTGCTGCTCCTGGATGATCAAGATCGCCTGATGCTGTGCGGCGGGTGCTGCGGCGGCTGGACAGTTCCGCAGACACTGCTCGCCGCCGGCACTGGTTTCAAGGACGGGGCCACCCAGCATCTCACCGAGCGATTTCACATCACGAACCCTCGCTTCGGATCCCTCTACGGCATTCACGAAACACGGGATTCGGACTGCTGGGAACATGATCAGAAAACCGTTTCCCGCGTTTACGTCGTGCGGATCAGCGCGGAAGAGTCGGACTCGTTTCAAGCGATGTCTCCGTCACACGCCCGATGGAAAATCAGCGAGCTCAAGGCTCGCCATCGTGACGTATCCCCTGAAGGGGTAGCTCTTCTGATCGCCGGATACGTGGAAGGTTGGCTTCCGGACGGCCCCATCTCGCTCTACTGATCTGGAGTTACTGTGCCTCTGCACGCAATCGAGATCATCCTGACTCGGACCGTACGCGGAGTCGAGCTAAAAGCAGCGCGGCGGATCAGCGGTATGCCGATGGCAGCGTCATCCAATGGAAAGAGCATCGCCGTTCTCGTATCTGCACGAGACGAGGAGCGTGCCATCAAGAAGGTATGGAGACGACTCCAGGACTCCCTTCCCATTGACGTGCTGTGCACTCTCTTCCCAGGCCCGGACGGGATGCTACGGATGAGCATCCCCTTCGCGCCTGGAGTGAAGAGACGAATCCGTGCCTGGGCCAAAGCATCGGGAAAGAGCACGGAGGAGTTCTTGAGCCAGGCGATCAAAGAAGCATTGGCTCGCGATCGTTCCACGGAAGCAGCCCGTCAGGGATGTGCGTTGAATGTCATGCTCCACACCTGTGCTTGGCTGGATTCACCGCTGAGTGTCCCGGACCACGTCCCCGTTTCGCGACTGCCGACGTCGCTCGGAGACCTTGTCCGAAGGATCTCCGATTCCGGAAAGCGCATCGTGTTCACCGACGTCACCGGGCCCATTGCCTCACTGATCAGCGAGCGGGAAATGAGGGGACTCGAGGACGCTCTCGCGATTGCGGAATGTGAGGAACGGAAGACCGACTCCTCGTCCTTCACGCCGCACGACGAAGCGGTTCAGGAGACGCTGGCCGATATCGAGGCCGGGGAGGACAGGGACCCACATGAAACTGGCTGATCCCCGCGTACTGGTGTGCGGCGACCGGCGGTGGGCCTGGCCCGGCACGGTCGCCGCGGTGTTGGACCGCCTGGAGGCGCGTGCCGGAGATCGGCTCGTCGTGATCGAGGGCGCCGCGTCAGGTGCGGACTGGGCGGCGCACATCTGGTGCGAACGGAACGGACTCGGCGATGACCGACACCGCTGTCACCCGGTGGACTGGCAGGCCGAACGACGCGCGAACCCGAGGACCTGGCGCTCGGCCGGGCCAGAGCGGAACACCCGGATGCTCTTGCGGGAGCAACCACAGCTGATCATCGCCTTCCATGCTCGCCTGGCCCCCGGGTCTGGCGGCACGTCGGACATGTGTCTGCGCGGTCTGCTGATCGATGTTCCCACCTGGCTTGTGACCGGGCCGGACCCCGATGTCGGAAGGTGGCTGCTGCTGGAGGAGTTCCCTGAATGGCGCAGGGGCCGTTTGCGTGACGAACTCGATGTGGCCCGGCAGGCCTGGCTCGCTGTTCAAGGTGACGACGATGCCAGCGGGACTGAATAGGGGATGCTGACAGGTCCCGCCCCCGGGCACGTGGGACGAGACCCTCGGACGATCCTTGGCAGTGGCCAGTCGCTGGTTGAGCCAGCGTCGACGACATCTGGGGCCACAGGCCCGCCGTGTGCTGCCAAGCAGACATCCGAACGCTGGAACGACCTGTTGTCGGTGGTGCCGTTTATCGTGTTACCCAGGTGAAGTACCGGTACAGGCCGCGCACTTCAGGGGGACGTGGGCACAAGCCCGAGAGCGGGGCAGCAGTGGCACAAGGGGACAGCAGCCGTATAGAGCCGGACGACCTGATCCGGGACCGCGAGGTCGACAACGCCCAGGGTGACCGGCTGGCTCACAGTCACATCGCTGAGCAGCTGTACGACGTGGTGCTGTCCGTCCCCACGCCGACCAACATCGCCGTATGGGGACCTTGGGGCAGCGGCAAGTCGGGGGTGGCGAATCTCCTGAGAGGGCTGCTCGAGAAGCAACGGGACGTGCGCTTTGTGCGGTTCGACGCTTTCAAGTACGCGGAGAACCCGCTGCGCAGGAACTTCATCATGGCGGTCGCCACCGCCCTGGGGATCAAGGACGCAAAGTTCCACGACGAACTCTATGGCGGACGGGTCGCCGTGAAGCTTCAGTTCGAGCGGGGCGCTGTGTGGCGCCTGCTGAAGATGTTCGGCTGGATGTTCGGCGCTGTTGTCGCTTTCTTCGCCATCACGATGGCGCTCTTTGCCTGGTTGCACGGAGGGGCCTTCCGGCCGACGTTCGCCAACATGCTGGCTGGAGCACTGAAGGCGGGTATCGCGCCGGCGGCCCTGCTGACGTCTCTGATGGTCCTGGTCTCGCGGACGCTCACACGCGAGCACAAGACGGAAGCAGCCGACAGTGATGAGCAGTTCGAAAGGCTCTTCGCCGACCTCGTCACGCGCTCCCGCGTAGAACGGCTCGTCGTCTTCGTCGATGAGCTGGACCGCTGTAAGCCCTCCGATGTCGTGGCGACGCTGGACGCCCTGCGCACGTTCCTGGGAGCTGACCGCTGCGTCTTCGTCGTCGCCGCCGACCAGCAGGTTTTGGAAGAGGCACTCACGCGTGCTCTGGAACAGGCCACGCCCCAAGATGCCGTCAACCCGTACTACAGCAGCGGAAGCGGCTACCTGGACAAGGTGTTCCAGTACCAGCTCAGTCTCCCTCCGCTGCTGGTGCCGAAGGTGACCAGCTTCGCCGCCGACTTGGTTCGTGGGCGGGGCGGGGTGTGGGCGGCAGTGGACGTCAACCTTGTGGTGAGCATTCTCGTGCCCTCGCATGTGCGCAGTCCCCGCCGAGTCAAGGCGCTGCTGAACACATTCGTCCTGACGTACCGGCTGGCTCAGCGGCGGGCTGCGGACGGACTGTTGGAGATTGACCCTGCCAGGCGGGTGGAGGAGATCGCCAAACTGGTCTGTCTTCGGGTGGAGTTCCCATTGTTCGCCAGGGATCTGCTGCTCGATCACCGGCTGTGCGCATTCGTACTGGCGCTGGGTGCCAACCCCGAGGCCGATCTGGGCCCCGTGAGCGAGCGAGTCAAGGACGCCGCCCGCCGCTACGCGAACCTCAACGCACCCGTCGACCAACTTCTCAGTGCCCCTGAAGACCTTGACGAGCACGAGAACGAGGACAGGAAGGCGGCCGACGTCCGAAAGCACCACGGCCAGCAGCTGGTGGCCTATCTCAAGAAGACACGGAACGTGCTGGGCCCAGGGCGTGATCTGATCTTCATGGAGACCAGCGGCAGTGTGTTCCAACTGCCTGCCACTGTGGCCGAGACGTTGGAGCAGCAGGCCCAGAACGCCGAGTTGGACGCGGTGCTCTCCTCCGTCGGCGGTCTTCCGGCCGAGGACCGCTCTGCCGCGCTGGCTCTACTCCTGCAGCAGGCGCGGGACGCGATCGGTCTGGAGGAGGAGAACGTGGCCCATGCCGTCCTGGCCGTCTGCGGTGACACAGCCGTCTCCCTGGACGGCACGGCGGACACCGCGGTCGAGACACTCACCCCGATCCTGGCGAATTCCCCGCACGCGCTGCCGGACGAGGTGCTGCCAGGATGCTGGCGTCTGGCAGTGGCAAGTGACCGTCCGGCGGCAGTCGAGATGCGCACGATCGTCCTGGGGCACTCTTCCGTCCGAGACAGCTCCGCCACCGCCGCCATGGTGATTCGCCAGGTCGAGCCGGCCCTCGCAGCAGACCCCGGCCTCGTGCAACAGCTGGTGTCGCATCATCTGCTGGGTGAGGAGGAGGACATGGCTGACATGCTCGCCGCACTCTCCTCTTCCCAAGCGGCGATCCTCATGGAGCAGGTCGGGCCCCACGTCGCCAAGGAACTGCGGGTGCTGATCGAGACGCATGAAGAATGGACGAAAGCGCAAGGCCAGCCGACAGCTGTACCGTCGGCCCCGCCTACAGAGCCGGCGTCTCCCGACGAGGCACTGCGGAGGCTGGAGGAGCTTCTGGAGCACTGGTGCGAGGAATGTCCTGAAGCGGCACACGCCGTTGTAGGACTGCTGCTGGCCTTGGACAGCAAATCAGGCCGGGACATCGTCGAGCGAAACGCGAACAATATCCCCATCGTGCAGGAGCCCGCCTTGGCCCGGGCGGTGCTGTCCAGCGTCCACCGACGTTCGATCAGCCACTGGCCGACGTGGCTGGGTCTGCTGGATCCGCGATCACCCATCGCCGAAATGACCGTCGAGTTCGACACCTCGCTCAAGAAACTGTGGTCACTGGCCAGCGCGCCCGACAGCACTCCGAAACCCGAGGAGGTCGGCCGCGCCGCGGACAGCTTGATGAGGCTCTTCGACGACCAGCCTCCGGGCCGACATCCGCACATCACGCCTTTCGTCCTGCCTTCGCTGTCCCAACCCTCGACCGACGAGGAAGCCGAGGAGCAACTGCGGCTGCTCGTCGTGCTACAGCCACTGGAGAACAGCGGGCTGCTGCAGCGTGCGGCCTTCGTCCGCCATCAGGCGGCAAATGTCACCCGGTTGCTCACCGACGGGGAGAGCCTCCTCGTTTCCGACGACAGCACGATCGTGACCTACATCGAGTCCCTCGTGAACGACTGCCTGCGTGACCTGGGTTCTCCTGGTCCGGCTCCGTTGTCCCCCGAGGAAGCCCGCGCTCTGGTAACTGCACTTGACGAGGGCGGCTGGCTGCCCGGGAATGAGCACACCCGCCTGCAGGTCCGGGCTCGCCACCTGCTGGTGACCGGCGGCGTTGCCAGGGAAGGTCTTCAGCCGCTGCCGACGGCGGCTGACATGGCCGACTACGCCAGACGCTGTCCCGAGTACGCCGGCGAAACACTGGCCGCGTGGATCGCGCTCGAACAGCCTTTGGCATCGGAGCTGCTCAAGGCCGTCTCGGCGGGGCTGCGGCAACTGTCGCCGATGCAGGCCGACGCTGCGTTGCTTCAGGCAGTGGCGTCACGGCTGGCTGCTCTGCCCGCGCAGGACCAGGCCGGCTTCTGGAGAGATCTGCTGGCAGGCCCGGGCACTCGTCTGCCGGCGCAGATGCTGACCTCGGCCGGATGGCCATCGCTTCCGGACGCCCTTACGGCCGAACTGCTGATCGAGCGGTACGCCCGCGCCTCAAGGAATCCCGACCGCCGCGCCGTTCTCGACCTGTGGCGGGCCGCGAACGTCACGACCCCAGGCGCCCGCCGCGACCTGATCCAGACGATCCTCCTGCCCATGCTCGAGGCCAACCAGGGATCTGCAGAACTCGCCATCCAGTACCTGCCGCAGCTGATGGAGTCCGTCCCCAAGGGGATGGGTAAGGCCGCGCGCGAGGCCGTCGAAGCCAGCGGCAAGAAGTGGCGCAGCCTCGAAGAGCGCGGCATCAAGGCACTGACGGCCGTCGGCTACCGCACCGAGCGCACCGGTCTGCTGAGAACGCGCCGCATCAGCCGCAGCAACGACGACTAGGGGGCCGACGGGGTCAGTCACCCCCCAAGGCCGCACCGTACAGTTGTTTACGTAGAGGCGCTGGTCATGCGGCCCGGCGGTTCTGATCGGTCTGGGCTCGTGCTTCCTGTCGGTCTCCGGCCGACCGAGCCCGCACTCGCGGCCGCACCTCGCCGCTGCTACGTCGACGTGGGATACCCGGCGAGGACGTCGAGCAACCCGCGCACCCTGTCCGTCACCTCGGCCACGGAGCGACGGGAGCAGTCGACGCGGTACACGGTGATGTCGGGCCGGATCTCCCGCAGCCACGTCAGCACCGCGTCATAACGCTGCCGCGTCGCCGACAGGAACGCCGCAGTCTCATGGAGTTCGCTGCCTCGCGTGCGTTCCCCTGTGCGTCGCAGCGCCTCTGGCACCGGCAGGTCGAACAGCAGGACACCGTGCGGCAGAGCGACGCCGAACCGCCGGCTCAGCACGTCCAGGATCTCCCGCCGCGGCCGCGTCCCCAACCTCAGCAGCTCAGTGCCCAGCGGCCAGGGATCCGTACTCCCCGAACACGTCCGGAGCCAGTCGCGCACAGCCCGCGCGGCGTCCGGGTCCTGCCTGTGCCACCATGCCTCCACATCGCCGCCGGGATCGGGGTGCGCTTCGATACGCCCGAACAACGGCAGGTACACGAGTGGGTCGATAAGTGGGTGGCGGTCAGCGAGCAGGAACCGGCTCCGGCCCACCGCCTGCCGCTCCGACGGGCCGTACAGGCACAACTGCAGGTACAGCACGGCGACCTTGAGCTGCACTCTGCCCAGTGCGTCCGCCGCCGCCGAGGCGCCGGCCAGCGCCGTGGACAGGTCGGCACAGGGGCTTCGCGGGTCCTCGTGGGCCCGTATGGCGTGGATGACCGCGATGTCGTCCCGCTCGTGCAGGTGGCGCAGCACCGTGGTCTTGCCGGTGCCGTCAATGCCGACCACCGCTGCCCGCGTCTGCTTCATCTCACCCGCCGTCCTGTGCCTGTTCGAGGTGCCACAGGCGAAACGCGGTCCGCGTCAGCCGCGGCAGGAAGCCGAACTCACGCTGGGTGTGCCCGGCGGCGTACAGCGCCAGACGGGTCGTCAGGAACTCCCGCAGGGCGAGCCGGTAGCCACGCCGCCAGTCGCAGCCGGCGACCAGCGCCGCCGCTGCCGGCGACACCGCCGCCACCGCCCGCGCGTGCACCGTCAGGAAGCGGTCCACGTCGGCCGCGGTCGCGTCCGGGGGCAGGGTGAACGCCAGCAGTTCCACAACGTCTCGCTGGGGCAGGCCGACGGTGGCGAGTTCCCAGTCGTAGGCAACCACCCTCCCGTCCTGGACCGCGATGTTGCGCGGGTTGAGGTCGTTGTGGATCAGTGTCCGGGGTAATGCGTACAGCTCCTGCGTCCAGTGCTCGGCCTCCTCGATGATGCCGAGCAGGAGACCCTCGCGACGGGGGTCCAGCAGGCCTGGCAGGTCCGCGGCGGCGTGCCGCACCAGCGCCTCCCACAGCTCACGGGACTTGGCCAGGTGCGCCGGCTCCGGGACCCGGTGCAGCCAGCCGTCGGCAAGCAGGTCCTGGTCGTGGCCGAGCCAATGTCCGTGGACCCGGGCGACGGCGCGCAGTACAGCGTCGATCCGGTTGTGGGCCCATGGGCCGCCGTCGTCGCGTAGCCGTTCCATGAGGATGACGTAGGCCTCGCGCTCGTCGTCCTCCAGCAGGCCGTAGCAGCGCGGGAGCAAGTCCGTCAGCGCGCTCTCCGTACGCCGGTACACCGACAGCTCACGGCGGTGGGCATCGGTGAACTCGGCGTCGGGACCCCAGCGGCTCCAGGCCCGGTGCACCTCCGGTCCGCACAGCGAGAGCACCTTCGCGATGCCGGCGACGATGTCCTCCCCGCGCGGCTTGATCTTCGCCACCAGGTCGACCGTGACAGGTGTGCCCCCACCGGGGGTCCAAGTCACCGTCAGCGGGTGGAGGCCGGTGACCTTGCGGCGCTCGGCGAGCGCACCGAGCTCGCTGGAGATCCCGTCGCCGACCAGCTGCGGGGCCTGCTTCACCCGGGCCACGTGCAGGCCTGGATCTCCGAGCCCTTGCGCGAGGACCGGTTGCAGCAGCGCCGCGTCGAGGTCGCCGGCCTGGAGGAAGTCGACGCGCCGGGCTCGGCCGAGCCGCTGGTGCGCTTCGGCGAACTGGCCGCTGACCACCGCCGACATGGTCGATACGTCGAGGGCGAGGGCGAACCCGGCGACGATCTCCGCGAACCGGCGTACGCCGCCCGCTCCTGCGCAGCCGAGCGTCGTGAGCAGGTCACGCTGGTGCGGCAGCGCCGTGCCGCCACCGACGGTGCCGACGACCAGGTTGGGCAGCAGGATCGTGGCGACCAGGTCGTCGCCGTCCATCTCCAGGGAGAAGATCGACACCCCTGACTCGTGGACGCAGGCCACGTCCTGGCCCGTCGCCACGAACAGCGCCGCCACGATGTTGGCCGCGTTGACACCGTAGCCGGTCGTTCCGCCCTGCTGCGCCCCGAGGACCGTCGTGACATGGCTTTTGACCATGGCCTCCGGCGCGGTCTTGAGGACGGCGGCCACCACGTCGCGACGCAGCCGGCACTCGGCGGTCACCCGGGTGCCGCGGCCGGACAGCAGGGATGCGGCGGTGACCTTCTTGTCGCCGCTGAGGTTGCCCTCCAGCAGCATGGCCCGGGGGCGCAGGCCGTCCTCGCCGGCGAGCGCGTCGGTCAGCCAGCGGCAGATCTGCCAGGTCGCCGCCGTGGTCATGTTCTGCCCGGCGGCGTCCGCGGTCTCGAAGACGAAGCGGACGTGCAGGTGACGGCCGATCTGGTACGGATCGACGTCGACCAGGCGGGCGTGGCGGGACACCAGGCGGACCTGCTCGTCGAGTCGGCCGCGCTGCTCATGCAGCCAGCCGGTGAAGCGCTGCGCGGTGGCGATGTCGGGGAACTCGAAGGCGGGCGCCCTGGTCATCCGCTGCGCGAGCACCTTCGTCACCACACCTCCGGACTGCGTGAGGGCGCGGGCGCCGCGAGACGCGGACGCGACGAGCGCGCCCTCGGTCGTGGCCAGCGGAGCCGTGACATTCCCGCGTGCCGCGTCCCCCACGAACAACAGGGGGCCGGCGAGGCCCACGGGCACCTCGACCGAACCGACGAAGTTCTCCACGTTGCCGACCAGGTTCTGCGCGTTCAGGCCGGTGGTCTCCAGCGACTCCAGCTCTGTGCCACTGCGCTCGCGCAGCCAGGCCAGGCGCTGTCTGCGGGCGGCTTCGGTGTACTGCCCTCGGCCGGGGATGACGTCGGTCATGCGGCGGCCTCCGGCCGGGTGGCGGTAATCCTCGCCCACGCGTTCTCGTCGGGCAGGAAGACCCGGTCCTTGACCCGAGGCGGGCGTTGCCCGGCGCGCACGGCGCGTTCCCACTCCCGCAGAAAGGCGTCCTCGTGCACGGTGATCACCTCGGCCGGTGCGATCAGCCCGGACTGCCGTCCGGCCCGGTAACCGTGGCACTGCTCCGTCAGCCGCGCGTCAAGAGCCGTGGCCAGCTCCGGTGCCGCCGGCCCCGCGAAGGCGACGGCGACCTGGTAGCGCCCGCCCTTCCCGTGCCCTTCGGCAGCGAGGTGAAAGGTCGCGTTACGGATTTCCGCGCCGGTGTCCAGACAGGCGGCGTGCAGCGCGCGGACGGCGGTGGCCTCGGTCAGGTTCTCTCCCGCCGCGGACCGGGTGATGTCGCGTCCCGCGTACTCGATGCGCGGCGTGCGGCCGGCCCGGCCCACGACCCGGACCACGTCGGTGACGGCGCACCGGTACATCCCGCCGACATGGCTGAAGACGAGGTGGTAGTCCTGATGCTCCTCCAGCTCGGTGGCGAGCAGGGTCTGGCTGTCGGCGGTGACAGGCCCGTCAGCCGGGACGAACTCGTAAAGACAGCCCGGCAGGTACAGCGGCGCGCCGCGATGCCGGTCGACCGGAACGGCGGCCGGTCCTTCGCAGGACGCGACCGGCGCGGAGAACAACTGGACCCCCGGTCCGTAGGTCTCCCGGACCCGCGGGAGGTAGAGGGAGGCGAGCGCGCTGTTCCAGACGATGATCGCCGTCAGCCGCGGCCACAGGTGGTACGGATGGACCGTGCCGAACGTCTTGGCGAAACGCTCGATCTCGTCGGCGCGTTCCGGGTTCGGTGTGGTGTGCGGGAGGCCGTCGAGGGTCCCGGCCCTGATGTCCTCCACGAGCCGGGGCCACAGTTCCCGCAGCTGGTACGGCAGGGCGGCGACCATGGCCGGGTTGATGCCGATGAGCAACCGGATGTCCTGTTCCGCGGCGAGGCGCAACTTGTAGTAGGCACGGTCCCAGGGACCGGCCGCGGCCAGCTCGTCGGGGATGCGGCTCCACGCGGCGTCGTTGCCCGGGCCGACGGCCGAGTCCTCACCGAACTTGCGGTAGTCGACCTGGCTGGCGCCGATGTGTGGCTGGCCTTTCCTGGTCCGGGTGATCGGCGCGGTGGGGTCCTGCCACAGGTTCAGCACACCGTTCGGCACTGCGAGTGCCTGGGGCAGCGTCCGCAGCAACGGGGCGAAGGCGGCGTGGTAGAAGGGCAGGAAGGTCCGCCGCATGTAGGTGGGTGTGACCGGGATGTGCTTCTCCCGGCCGGTGCTCCCGCTGGACGAGAAGTACACGACCGGGTCGTCGGCGGTCAGCACGTTCTTCTCGCCGTCCATGGTCCGCTCGATCCACGGCATGAGTTCCGCATGGGTCCGGATCGGCACCGCCCGCCGCAGTTCGTCGACGGTGCGGACGGCGGCCAGCCCGTGCTCACGGCCGAAGGCCGTGTGCACGTTCTGCTGCAGGATGCCGGTGAGCAGGTCGTGCTGAACCTCCTGGGGGTGGTTCAGGCTGTCCAGAAGTCGGCGGTGCTCCGCCAGCACGCTTTCGGCCTGCATTCAGTCGCCTCCTTCGGGGCGGTTCGAGGTCAGCACGCCGTACAGGCGCGGTCGGTCGGGTGCGGTCCCGCCGGCGATCCGCGTCTGGACAGAGCCGGCCCGGGTGGGGTCGAGGGCGTCGCGGAAGTCGGCTGTGCCGAGTGCGGGCCGGTGCTCGACACGGAGGATGTCGCCGGGGCGGACCAGCCCACGCAGCGCCGCCTCCGCGATCAGGTGATGCACGTGAACGAGGTACTCGGTGGTGCTGACTCCACCGGTAGCGACCGCCGCGTCCACGACGTGCCCCGAGGGAGTTCCGGGGACGGCCACGGTCAGCGGCTCCTTCGGCACGTCGATCAGCCCAGGGCCGCGGAAGGCACGCAGCAGACGCGACAGCGGCCGTAGCTCGCCGCGCGGTTGCGGTCCGTACCAGGCCAGGTCTCCGTCGGCCGTGGCGTACCGGTGCGGATGCCGGGCGGCCACGCTGTCGGGCCGGCCGGCGAGGTAGACGGTCCTGGTGAACGTCCGGTACCACCCGTCCGCCAGGTCGGCCGGGGTCGCCAGGGCGAAAGCGGCCGCGCCCGAGATGAACGCCGCCACGTCGAGATCGGCCACGGCGACGGCGACGGTCAGCCCGCGCTGGACCGCGCGGTCGCCCAGCCCGTCCCCGACGGCCCGCGCCCGGGCCTGCGCGGCGGCTGTCAGCAGCTCGGTGTCGGTCGGCTCCACGGTCGGCGTCCCGCTCATGTGTAGATCGCCCGGAGCGCGGGGACGAGCGGGACGGCCTGTTTGCCGAGCAGGGACACCGTCAGCCGGTACGGGTCGACGTAACCCAACTGGGCCTGCAACCGGGAGAGGGCGGCCGTCAGCCGGGCGGCCGTTTCATCGTGGCCGCCCGGCGGCCGGTCGAGCAGGCGAGCGGCGCGCCCCACGCATCGGCGCAGCAGGTGCATCCGGAACGACTGCACGGAGCGCCGGTGCAGCACTCCGGCGAAGTACAGCCGCATCCCGAGCCGGTACGCGGCCCGGCCCGCCGTGCCCGAGACGGAGGAGAGGTCGGCGAGCGTCGCTCCCTTCCAGCCTCCGTACCGGCTCGAACGCACTGTTCCGCCGAGCGGCACCCTGCCGAGGGCGACACGTACCACCCGCGCCCCGAACCCGGTCAGCAGGCGGTCCAGCAACAGGTAGTCGGCGGTGAGGTCGTGGTCGTGGACGAGCAGGAACGTCCGGTCCTCACGGATCATCGGGATCAGCTCACGCAGGATCGGCAGCAGGTAGTTGGGATGCCCGTCGCTGCCGATCAGCTGCCGCACCGGCATGCCCCAGCGGGGGCCGTCCAGATAGACGGGGCCGCCGAAGCGCCGGTGGTCGATCAGCAGGCCCCGGTCGGCCAGAGCGGCGACCGTCGTCGCGGCCGTGGCGGCCAGCGGACGGTCGTCGGCGAGTCCCAGGTCCCCGACGCCCAGTAACTCCAGCTCGTCGCGCCACAGTTCGAGCATCCGGCGGCCGGCGGGGTGGATCCAGCCGGCCGTGTCGGCGCGGGCCAGGTAGCCGTCGAGGGCCCGGGGGTCGGGTTCCCTGCGCTCGGCGTGGAAACGGACGTACCGCTCGCCAATCCGGGTCGCCGACTCACCGCTCCAGTCCGTGTCCGGCTCGGTGAGGTCGAGGTGGTGCCAGAACGCCGCCGACTGGGTGGTGAGCGTGGCCATGCGGTTGTTCCACACCAGTCGCACTCCGGTGACCTGGGCGCTCGCCTTGACGAGTACGTCGGTCCACAGCAGACCTTTGACGTGGGTCGGCGTGAGCGGTTTCGTCGGGGTGATCGTCACCGGTGCCACGACGAGTTCGGGCAGCGCATCGGGCACCTGGTTCACTTCTCCCCGGCGATGGTGATCCGGCGCGTCGTCTTGATCTGGCCCCTCGGGGCCGGGACGGCCTTGTGCATGACGGAGGCGTTGTCCCATACGAGCAGGTCACCCGCGGTCCAGCGATGGCGGTACACGTTGGAGGGCGCCGTCGCGGTGTCGTACAGCAGACCCAGCAGTTCCCGGCTCTCGGAGTCAGGCTTTCCCACGACGTCGCTCAGCCAGTGCTGGTTGAGGTGCAGGGCCCTGCGGCCCGTCTCGGGGTCCTCGGCGACCAGGGGGCGGGTGAAGTCGTACAGGTGGTCGAGTTGTCTTCGCCGGTCTTCCTCGGAGAGGGTGACCGTCCGCATCATGACCGCCCGCTCCATGTCGCGGGCGGCGATCTGCCGGCACGGGTAGTTGCCGAGCAGACCTGGCAGGGACTCCCGTACGGCGTCCGGCAGGAGCAGATAGGCCCGTCGCATGTCCGCGAAGAGCGTCTCGCCCTCGTCCTGCGGTGCCTCCTCGCAGTAGAGGAGCGTCACCGACGTGGGGACCTCGGCGAAGGATCCGTCGGCGTGCCAGTACTGGCCGCCCGCGTTCGCGCCGCGGCCGCGTACGTTCGTCTGCAGTCTCATGTGCGCGTGGCCGGGCACCTGGTGTTCGGCCGGGAAGACGGGTTCGGGCCGGCCGAACCAGTGTGCGAAGGCGCTGTAGGCGTCGTTGTCGTCCGGGAATCCCGTGAAGTGGAGGACCCCGAACTCCCGCAGCAGCGCCCGGACGGTCGGCCTGGCCAGGTTGCCGGGGCCGGAACCGGCCGGTGAGAAGCCGTCGATCCGCAGTCCGAGACCGTACTCGGTCAGTCCTGTCATCAGCATGGGCGACCTGTTCATGGCGGTGGTACCCGCATTAGCACGGTGTGGTAGCCGGGCGGGTACGGCTCGTCGACGGGTTCACCGTCGACCTCGACCCAGGCGTGCGCGAGGAAGGGGACGACCCGCACGCCGGAACACCAGGTGGGCCAGTGCCCCCGTACCCGGCACAGCAGTGCGGTGGCGATCGAGCGCTGGACGCATCCCTCGCCCGCGCAGGAGACGCTCACCGCGACGACGGCCCGGCGGCTGCGCCGCGCCTCCTCGACGGTCGCGGGCCGTGCCCCCCTGCGCAGGAACAGCAGCACCTTGCGGATCCGCGCCGGTGGCTGGTGCATGAGCAGCCGCGCCGCGGCAGCGGCGAGCCAGGGCAGGGGACGGTGGTGCAGCGGTAGGCGCACCCGTTCCGTGATGGCGACGGGAGTGCTCATGCCCGCACCAGTCCCGCCTGCCGCAGCTTCTCCAGGAGCGCGCGTACATCTCCCTCGGCCCGCTCGGGCGGCACCCGTGTGCCGTTCGCGGCCGTGGCTCCCGCCTGCGCGGCGGTCTGGCCGGCCAGCAGGGCGCTCAGCACCCTGGCGCCAGAACCGTTGAGCTGCCAGTAGCGCCCGGACCGTTCGTCGAGCAGCACGGCCCCGCTCTCGGTCTCGGCCAGTGACACCCCGTCAGCCAGGCTGATGGACACGGTTGTCCTCCTCGTCGAATGCGTAACTCCGCGTGCGCGCCCGCAGCCAGTTCTCGGCCGCCATGGTGGCGTCGAGCGCCGACCAGGGCAGTCCGGGCGGATAGGCGGAAAGCGCCATGTGCCGTAGCGTCCCGGTGTCGACGAGTCCCAGCTCGGCGAGCAGGGGGTCGTCGAAGAGCTCGGCCAACTGGCCGCGATGCCGTTGGTGTCCCTTGAAGAAGTCGTCGGAGAATTCGCCCTTGGTCGCGCGTTTCAGGGACTCGGCAGGCATCGTGTCGCGCATTGCCTCGACCATGAGCGGTTTGTACGACCACGGGGAACTGCGCTCCTCCGGGCGTACGGCGAGACAGGCCTCGATGACACGGTCGTCGAGGTACGGGGCCTGCAGGACCGCGCCCTCCCGTTCGGTGACGGTCTCGGCCAGCCGCACCGCGGCGCCGAGTTGGCGCGCCAGATCGATGGTCGTGTGCGCCGATCTGGCCGGAGCGTAGGGTTGCGCGTTCTCGGCCCGCTCACGGATCCGGTCGGCGAGTGCTCGGACGGCGTCCCGCTTCACCCACGGTGGCAGCCGCAGCGGGTACTCCCAGCCGAACAGCGGCTGGTTGCCCGCCGGGAAGGCGTCGCCCAGGCTGTCGGCCTGGTCCATCAGCCAGGAGGCGTAGGGTTTGCGCTCGGCGAGCGCCCGCAGTACTCCGGACATCGGCCAGCGCCGCAGTGCCCGCATTCCGGTGAGGTGTTCGCGGGCGAGCGCCGGCCGTCTGCGCATGAGGTCGTGGAGGTAGTTGGGCTTGACGGGCAGGACCTCGTCCCCGCCGTGTCCGGTGAGATGGACCACGGCTCCGGCGGCGCCGAGCCGGCGCGCGGTCTCCTCGAGCCGGGCGACGGGACGGATCCAGCGGGTCGGCTCGTCGAGGCCGACGACCGGCTGGGCGACCCGCTCGAACATGTCGGGGAGTTCCCCCGGCCGGAACACGGTGTGCGTGACGTGGCCCCCGTCGAGCAACGACTGCGCCCGCGCGGCCCATATGTGGTCGTCGTGCGTGGGGTCCGCCACGCCTATCCGGACGGTGACCAGCCGCCCGCCGGAGGCCTCGGTCGCGCGAGAGGCGAGGAAGCTCATGGGGGTGGAGTCCAGACCGCCGGACAGGTCCGAACCCACGGTCGTCCCCGTACGGACCCGGGCGTCGACCGCGTCCCGCAGCGCCTGGGCCAGGGCGGGCGCTCCCTCGGCCCGGCTGAGTTCCTGCGCCGGCGGCTGCCACCACGGCCTGACCCGTGTCTCGTCGCGTGGGGAGAGGTGGAGCCAGCTGTCGGGCGGTACGGCGTCCACACCGGACCACAGCGGTTCGATCAGCGCGGACGGGGTGATGGCCAGGAGGCGGGCGGCGATCCGGACGGGGTCCAGACCGGCTCCGGTGAGGGCGGCCAGCACATCGGCCCGGTCCGCGGCGACCGTCGTCCCCTCGACGGAGGCGTAGAAGACCCGTCGTACTCCGGAGACGCTGCCCTGGACGCGGACCTGTCCGTCGACGGAGGCGACGACGTGGACGGAGCCGGCCAGGGACGCGGCGAGCCTGTCGACGTCGGACAGGTGCCTGATGCGCCTGGCCCACGTCCGCAGTTCTTCCTCGCTCAGGGAGTGGGTGCCTGTCACCAGCAGCCGGGTGGTGCCGAGTTCGGCGTGGACGAAGGATGCCACCCCGTGCCGCGTGCCGGGCCCCGAGCCGATGATCCAGGGGCGTCCCGACGCATGGGTGTGGGTGAAGGACGTGTGGGAACGCAGCCTGCCGACCAGTTCGCCGGTGGCGTCACTGTCCGGCAAGGCCATGAACCAGGACCTGCAGGGGGCCGATACCGCTTCCATTGTTCCTCCGCGCTTGAGCAGCTCCCGATTCCCGGGGCTCCGCGATCGAGTGGGCGGGATGCGGCGGACCGCGTTCGCGGGGGACACCAGGCCCGCCGCATCCCGCCCTTCATGGCGCGCTTTCTTCAGCCGGTCTCGACTTAGTCGAAGTGGATGAAGAAGTCGGCCAGCGGAATACCGACGCCCCTGGTCAGGTCGTCGTAGTCGCCGAGTTCCACGAGTTCCGGAATCTCGTAACCCGTCTCCGGCTCAATGATCTCCATGGGAAATCTCCTCTCAGTGTTGCGCACCGATTAAACGCATCGACTCGTCAACTCCCGTGTATTTCCCGGGATTTACTCGCCGACGGAAGCGAGGCTAGCCCGAACGGAATTTCCGAGTCAACGAAATCCCGCCGCTGGCACATTGCTGCCAGGACCTCCGCGTCATTTCCTATTTCTGGCCCAAGAACCGGCCGGAAACCAGTGCCGTGGGCAGCGTCAGGGCCTACCCGGGGCGCCGTGTCCCCATCCGCACAGATGCAGGAACGTGCCAAGAGCGTTGCCGCCGTCACGGCACCAGGGCTACACGCGTTCCCGGACGCACCTCCCACCCTGCGGTTTTCCGCAGGGTGGGAGGTGCGGAGAACCGCACAAGTTCGACGGTAATCCTCATACCCGACCTGAACTGCGGTTTCTAGCGTGGTGAGGAATCGCGGCCCGTGTCCGCTGCGTCCGCCCCACCAGTCTGGAGAAACGCGTATGGACCTCATGACCCTGGCTCTGCCCCAGGAGCCCGCCGGCGGAATCGCGGGGTGGGCAGCCGACCTCGTGGACACCATGGGCGGCCCCGGAGCGGGGCTTGCCATCGCCCTGGAGAACCTCTTTCCGCCCCTGCCCAGTGAAGTCATCCTGCCGCTGACGGGATTCGCGGCGGGGCAGGGCGTCATCAGCCTGTTCTCCGCCCTGTTCTGGACCACGCTGGGGTCGGTGGTGGGCGCAGCCGTCCTGTACTGGATCGGCATGCTGTTCGGTCGTGACCGCATGTACGCCATCTGGGCCCGGCTGCCGCTGGTCAAGACGTCCGACCTGGAACGGACCGAGGCGTGGTTCGCCAAGCACGGCACCAAGGCCGTGTTCTTCGGCCGCATGGTGCCGATCTTCCGCAGCCTGATCTCCGTGCCGGCCGGCCTCGAGCGCATGTCGATGCCGGTCTTCCTGCTCCTGACCACCCTGGGCAGCCTGATCTGGAACTCGGTGCTCGTCATGGCCGGTTACTGGCTGGGTGACCAGTGGGACCTCGTCGAGACGTATGTCGGCATCATTTCCAAGGTCGTCGTCGTGCTGGTCGTCGCGGCCCTCGTGACCTACATCGTCTTCCGGCTGCGCAGCCGCAGCACCGCGCAGCACCGCCGCACGTCGTGACCTCGCCCGTCCTCACCGCGTCCGAACGATGTTGCCCGCACTGTGCGGCCGGACTAGTCTCGGCGCCTGTGCAGGGGGACTCGGCTCACATCACCACCCAGCATCTTCATGGAGCGCTGGGACCCGCGCGACCGGAAGGTGAGGCACCGTCGGCACGGCCCCCCTCGTTTCCGCGCCGGGCCGTGGGCGTGGTGCTCGGGTGCTGCACCGCGCTGTTGGGGCTGCTGTACTTCGGCACGGTCGGCGTCACTCTGGGTCCGCTTCTGCTGTGGCCGCGGACACGGCGGTATGCACTGACCGCGCTGACCGCCGGAGTGCGCCGGCTCGTCGCGGTGGAGCGGCGGCGTCGCTCGGCCTTCTTCGGCGACCGCTTCCCCACCCGCCGGGTCTCCGACCAGCGGGTACTGCGCTACCTCGCGGCACGTACGTACACAGGCCTGTTGACCAGCATCGTCGTCGCACTGCTCGGCTTCGGCATCTTCCTCGCGGGGCTGCTCGTCTCCGGCATCGCCAGGGGCACGCTCAGCTGGCAGGAGCTGCTCACCCAGGTGCTGCTCGGCGGGGTTCTCCTCTTCCTCGACGTGCAGGGCCTGTTCTCGCTGGAGGCTCTCGACACCCGCCTGGCGCGCGACTGTTTCGGCCCCTCGGAGCGGGAGCTGCTGCAGCAGCGCATCACCGAACTGGCCACCAGCCGGGCGGCGGTGCTGCAGGCCGTGGACAGCGAGCGCCGCCGCATCGAGCGCGACCTGCACGACGGGGTCCAGCAGCGTCTGGTCGCGCTGGCCATGCTGCTGGGCCGCGCCCGCCGGGGCGGCCGTACGCCCGAACAGGCCGACGCCCTGCTGGAGCAGGCCCACAGGGAGTCGCAGGAAGTACTGAACGATCTGCGCGAGGTGGCCTGGCGCGTCTACCCGACGGCGCTCGACAACCTGGGCCTCCAGGAGGCCCTCGCCGGGGTCTCCGAACGATGCAGCATCCCCATCCGGATGGACTTCGGTGTCACGGTGCCGCTGCCCGCGTCCGTAGAGACCGCCGCGTACTTCGTCGTGTCCGAGTCCGTGACCAACGCCGCCAAGCACTCCTGCGCCACCGATATCTTCGTGAGCGTGCATCAGCACGGGCCCGTGCTGATCGTCCGGGTCGAGGACAACGGCGTCGGCGGCGCCGATCCAGCCGGCAGCGGCCTCGTCGGGCTGCGCAGCCGGGTCGGCGCCCTGGACGGCCGGCTGTACGTCCACAGCCCCTCCGGGGGCCCCACCACCATCACTGCGGAGCTGCCGTGCGCGTAATGCTGGCCGAGGACTCGACCCTTCTGCGGGAGGGGCTGATCCGGCTGCTCACCGAGGAGGGGCACGAGGTGCTCGCCGCAGTGGGCGACGCCGCCGCCCTGCTGCGCGAGGTCGAGGCCCAGCCCCCGGACATCGTCGTCGTGGACATCCGTATGCCCCCCACCCACACGGACGAGGGGCTGCGCGCCGCTCTCGAGATCCGCAAGCGCTGGCCCCCGGTCGGCGTGCTGGTGCTGTCCCAGCACATAGAACGCAACTACGCCGCCCAGTTGCTGACCTCGAACGCCGAACGGGTCGGCTACCTGCTCAAGGACCGGGTCGCCCAGGTCGAGGAGTTCCTCGACGCCCTGGACCGGATCCACGCGGGCGGAGCCGCCATCGATCCGGAGGTGGTACGGCAGCTCGTGATCCGCACGACGCACACCGACCCACTGGCTCGGCTGACACCGCGCGAGCGAAGTGTCCTGGAGACCCTGGCTCAGGGGCACACCAACGCGGCCATCTCGCAGAAGCTGCACATTTCCATGAGCACGGTCGAGAAGAACCTGAACACGATCTTCGACAAGCTCGAACTGGCCCACGCCACGGGATACAACCGCCGGATCCTGGCCGTGTTGCGCTACCTGGAGTCGTGACCCCGGTCCCGCACCGCGAGCTCCGCTGCCCGGTACGCCGTCGGCGGCCCGGGGCAGCGGAGCTCGTGGCTCACTGGAACGAGTAGGGGTTCAGCGCGTCGTCCGGCAGGTGCTCCAGCTGGACCTGGTCCCCGATGCCCGCCTCCTGGGCGAGTTCGAGGATCACGTCGAGGGCGACGTGATCCTCGAGTGCGAATCCGGTCGAGTCGAAGACGGTCGTGCGGTCCCGGAAGCGGGCCGCCGTCTCCGGCTCGGCACACAGGGTCATCAGATCGGGGCCGAGGTCGCCCGGTTCCAGTTGCTGGCACTCGCCCTCGCGCAGCGCCTGCGCCCTGTGGTCCGGCGTCACGAAGGCCGACTTCAGGACCGACCGGGGCAGCTCGACCTTGCCGATGAGGTCGGCCCCGATGGCGTTGATGTGCACGTGCCGGCGCAGGTGCTCGCCACTGAGCACCGGCCCCTCCCCCACACCGACCGAGGTGACGGTGCAGATGATGTCCGCCTCCGCCTCCAGTTCGGCGCGGTCGACTGAACGGACGTCGAGGCCGAGGAAGTCCACGCGGTCCGCGAAGGAGCGGGCGTGGGCCGGCTCGATGTCGTGGACGAGGATCCGCTCCAGCGGGAACACCCGGCTGAGCGCGTGCGCCTGGGTCACCGCCTGGGCTCCGGCACCTACGAGCCCCAGCACCCGGCTGTCCGGGCGGGCAAGGAGCCGGCTGGCGATCGCCGACGCCGCTCCCGTGCGGATCGCGGTGAGCAGGACGCCGTCGCAGACCGCGAGCAGACGGCCCGTCACATCGTCGTACCGGGTGAGGGATCCGATGATCGTGGGCAGGTGGAATGTGGCCGGGTTCGACGGGGTGTAAGCCACCGTCTTGATCGTTATGGAGCGTCCCGGATCATGATGGGGCATCCATTCGAGGATGGCCGCGTTCCGGGGGCCGCGGACAAAACCGTCGCGGGCCGGGGTCACTCCCTTCGCCGATGCGGTGAATGCCTCCTGGAGTCGGACGATCATCCGGTCCATGAAGCGGTCGTTGCCGCCCTCCTTGACGAGCTTGGCAACATGCTGCCGGGTGAGGACCGTGGTCTCCATATTCTCCCCTCGACTGACATCGCATTCTGGCAACACATTGCCAGAAACACACACTGGCCGTTTTACGCGTTACACTCCGCGATCGGCATGTATTCCAATCGAGCAACCCTCTCGACACCTTTTGCGAGTGCCGCCGATCCGCGTTCACGAACGTAACGGGCCCAGTTTTAGGGGTCAATTGCTTTTCAGGGTTGATACGGTTTCCCGCAGGTTTTACCTGCGGCTTTCCGCAGGGTCGACCCTGCGGTTTTCCGTATGCCCGACATGTGGAAAGCAGCGAGCACCATGATGGTTTACCTCCTATTCCCGCCGATGTCGGCGGACCTAGCGTTTCCCCGTCGGATCGGACCGGCGCCCTGGGGCCGGGAACTGCAGCAACGGAAGGAAGCAAGGTGCGAAAAAAACCGGCAACGGTGCGGATCGCGCGATGGAGCGCGACGCACCCGTGGTCCGCCATCGGCCTGTGGGTCGTGTTCGTCGCCGCGTGCCTCTTCCTCGGCGGGGCGGTCGGCACGAACAAGATCAGCGACGCGGAGTCGGGAGTCCAGGAATCGGGCCGTGCCGGCAAGATCGTGCACTCGGGCCACTTCACCGAGAAGCCCGAGGAGAATGTGCTGATCACCGCCGAGGACGGCGGGAAGCTGGACCGGCCGGCCGCCCAGGCCGCGGCACAGGACGTCATCCGGCGGATGAAGAAGCTCCCGGAGGTGGCGAGCGTGGGCGAGGTGGTCCCCTCGCCGAACGGCAAAGCGCTGCTGGTCCCGGTCACTATGAAGGGTGACACCGAGAACGCCGACCGCCGGGTGCAGCCGCTGCTCGACGCCAGTGCCGCCGTCGAGCGTGCCCACGAGGGGCTGAGGATCGACGAGGTGGGCACAGGCTCGACGGCCAAGGGCCTGTCGGAGACGCTCGGTGAGGACTTCAAGAAGGCCGAACTGATCAGCCTGCCGCTGACCCTGCTGATCCTGCTTGTCGTCTTCGGCGCGATCATCGCCGCCGGAGTGCCGGTGGTGCTGGCACTGTCCTGCGTCGGCGCTGCGATCGGGCTGTCGACGCTGGCCTCGCACGTCATGCCGGAGACCAGCGCCGTGAGCAACGTCATCCTGCTCATGGGCATGGCCGTGGGCGTGGACTACTCGCTCTTCTACCTCAAGCGGGAACGCGAGGAGCGCCAGAGCGGCAAATCCCACGTCGACGCCATCGAGATCGCCGCGGAGACCTCCGGACACACCGTCGTGGTGTCCGGCACCACCGTCATCGTGTCCATGGCCGGTCTCTACCTCGCCAACGAAGCCACCTTCGCGTCGCTGGCCACCGGCTCGATCATCGTCGTGGCGGTCGCCGTGCTCGCCTCGGTGACGGTGCTGCCCGCGCTCCTGGCCAAGCTGGGCCGCTGGGTCGACCGGCCGCGGGTGCCGTTCCTGTGGCGCCTGACCATGCGCTCCGGCGAGTCGCGGGTGTGGCCGGCGCTGCTGCGCCCGGCGCTGTCGAAGCCGATCCTCACGCTCGTGGCGTCCGTGGGGGCGCTGGTGCTGCTGGCCCTGCCGGCCCTGGACATGAAGCTGAAGCAGCCGGGATCCGACGACCTGTCGCGGGACATCCCCGTCGTCCGGGCGATGGACCGGCTGACGGCCGCGTTCCCCAGCAAGGGCACCGTGCACCAGGTGGCCGTGCGGGCCCCGGCGTCCCAGGCCGGCGAGGTGAAGCGGGCCCTGCGCGGTCTGCTGGAGCGGACCTCCGGCAACAAGCTGTTCGCGCACGACCAGACGCCCACGATCGAGGAGTCCGCCGACCACCGGGTCCACACGGTCAACGTGGGAACGCCGTACCAGCCCAAGAGCGACGGGGCCAGGGAGTCCCTGGACGTGCTGCGCACCTGGCTGCCGCAGGCGATGGCCGACGTACCCGACGCCGAGAGCGCGGTCGGCGGCAAGGTCGCGCAGGGCGTGGACTTCACCGGCCATCTCGAGGAGCGCATGCCCTGGGTAGTGGGCTTCGTCCTGCTGCTGACCTTCGCCACCATGGTCTTCATCTTCCGCTCACTTGCCGTGGCGCTCTCCGCGATCCTGCTGAACCTGCTCTCCGCCGCCGCCTCGTTCGGCCTGCTGGTCTCGGTCTTCCAGCACACGTGGGCCGAGGGCCTGCTGGACTTCCACAGTTCGGGCGCGGTCGTCTCCTGGCTCCCGTTGTTCCTGTTCGTCGTACTGTTCGGCCTGTCGATGGACTACCACGTGTTCGTGGTGAGCCGGATCCGGGAGGCCGCGCTCAAGGGCGCCCCCACCAAGGACGCCGTCCGTGAGGGCATCACACGCTCGGCCGGCGTGGTGACCAGTGCCGCGATCGTGATGGTCGGTGTGTTCGCCATCTTCGGCACCCTGAGCATGGTCGAGTTCAAGCAGCTTGGTGTCGGGCTCGCGGCGGCCATCCTGCTCGACGCCGTGGTCATCCGGATCTTCGTACTGCCGGCCCTGATGGCGGCGCTCGGCAGGTGGAACTGGTGGCCGGGCAGGGTCCCCGCCGGCCGCCGTGGCCGCCTGGCGCCCGTCACCACGGCCCCGGCCGGATTCGGACCGGTCCATCACCGGGCCGCGGAGCAGCCGCAGCACGCAACATTCGGGTCGCCACAGGCGTACGACAGGGCCGGGTCCCCGCAGGGGTACGACGGCGTCGGCTATCCGCAGGGGTACGACGGCGTCGGCTATCCGCAGCAGGCGTACGCGCCCGTGCCGCAGGGCGGTGGGCGGCAGCCGTACAACGCCCACCACCACGGGCCGCAGGGGCCGGGGGCGTACGACGCCAACCACGCCCCGAACCCGCAGCAGCCCCACCCGCACCATCACGATGCCACGCGACCTGACTCCTACCAGTAGGCAGTAGAGCAGGTCCCTCCGGCGAGGAGGGAGGGTCACCGTTGCCCCCGAACGGAGACCCTCCCTCCTCTTTGCCGTGCCTGGAGGAGGTCCTAGGAAAGCTCGGCGGTGAGGAACTCCACGATGGTCTTGTTCACCGTGGCGGGGTTCTCCAGGTAGCCGTAGTGGCCGCAGCCCTCGATCAGGTCGTAGCGGGCGCCGGGAATGGCGTCGGCGACCTCACGCCCCAGGCGAGGTGGTGTGACGAGGTCGTCGGCGAAGCCGATGACCTGGCAGGGGACGCGGATGTGCCGGTAGGCGGCGAGCCGGTCGTCGAGCCTGCTGATCTCCATCTGCGCGCGCTGCCCCGGCCCTGCCTCGGCCGTCAGCTCGAACAGGTCGAGCCAGTCGGCCATCGCCACGTCGTCGTCCAGCGTGCGCGGGGAGAGTGATTTCAGCGCACGCAGAACAGCCGCGTACCGGACCGGCAGCCGGATGCCCGAGTCGTACAGGTCGATCTCCGCACGGGTGAGCGCGGCCCGCAGGACGTCTGTGCGGCCGCGGGTCGCCATGAGGACGGCCCTGCTCACCAGCTCCGGCCGGGCGAGCGCCAGCTCCTGAGCGACGAAGGCCCCCATGGAGGTGCCGACGACGTGGCACGGGCCGAGGCCCAGGCGCTCGATGAGCCCGGCCACGTCCCCGACCATGTCCTGTAGCGTGAAACCCTCGGGGCATTCGGAGCTCGGCGGAATCCCCCGGTTGTCGAACGTGATCACACGGAATCCGGCGGATGTCAGCGCGGGCACCTGGTGCAACTGCCACACGGTACGGGTGCCACCGGTGCCTTGGATCATCACGACCGGCCGGCCCGTGCCGGTGTCGTCATAACTGAGCCGAATTCCGTTCACGGTAATGACCGGCATCCTCGCTTCCCCTTTCGTGATGCTCTCGTGGTCTGCGCCGCCCGGGCACGACTGCGGCCCGCGTCCCCTCGGGTTTTCCCGGGAGAGGCGCGGGCCGCACCGGGGCACGGGTCAGGTTGCGTCGGCGCCCTCCATGGCCTGGATGAGGCTCTTGGGGCGCATGTCGGTCCAGTGGGTGTTGACGTACTCGAGCGCCGCGTCGCGGGTGGTCTCTGCGAGGACGGTCCGCCAGCCGGACGGAACGTCGACGAACGCGGGCCACAAAGAGTGTTGGCCCTCGTCGTTGGCCAGAACCAGGTAGGTGCCGTCCGGGTCCTCGAAGGGGTTGCTGCTCATTCGGTCACTCCTTCTCAGCGAATTATTTCTCTCCGGGATCGCGTGACATTCATAGACGGCCCGCGAGGAAACGGCCGATCCGGGCCATATGACGGGAGTCCGTCATCAGATTTCCGTGAGTCGATTCTATAGCGCACACATCAAGCGACCCACCGGTGAACGGTTGCCACAAGTTGACATTCAGGCGCCCCTTCCGGTCGGCCTCCGACTTGTGTTCCGCGGAGACGAAGAGGACGTCTCCGTCGAAGAATTCCGGCACGAATTTGCGCATGATCCGGACATTGTTCACGTACACATCCTTGAGCGCGAGCATGTCCCGCGCCTCCAGCTGACCCAGCGCGCGGTCACCGGCCTGCAGGAACTCCCGAAAACGCAGCAGAACCGCTTCCTGATCTGCTATGAGCTCGGCCATGTCGAATTCGAATCCCATGGCTTGCAGGTTGTGCGCCACCACCTCGTGCTCGACGGGGTCCGAGGTGTCCGCGTTCTCGTCCGGCGGGTAGGCGTCCAGCAGCGCCAGCATCGACACGTCCTCGCCCTCGGCGCGCAGCCGGGTCGCCAGTGCGTGCGCCGCCAGACCGCCGAAGGACCAGCCGGCCAGCCGGTAGGGGCCGTGCGGTTGAACGGATCGGATCCGTGCGAGGTAGTCCTCGGTCATCTCCTCCATGGACCCGGGCAGCCCGCCCTCACCGTCCAGGCCACGCGCCTGGATCCCGTACACCGGCACGTCGGCGCCCAGATGACGGACGAGCCCCGCATAGCACCAGCTGAAACCGCCGCCGGGGTGCAGGCAGAACAGCGGGGCGGCGCTCCCGCGCGCCCGCAGGGGCAGCAGCCCGCCCGTGGAGCGCCGCGCGTCGAGGCCGGCTGTGCCGGTCAGCACGGCGGCCAGACCCGCCGGGGTGGGGGCTTCGAAGACCGCTCGTACGGGCAGGTCCCGGCCGAACTCCGCACGCAGCCGGGCGACAAGGCGGGCGGCGAGGAACGAGTGCCCGCCGAGCTCGAAGAAGTCGTCGTCGGCACCGGCCCGTTCCACCCCGAGCACCTCCCGGTACAAGGCGCACACCGTGTGTTCGGCAGGCGTCCTCGGCGGTGCCGGCTCCCGGTCGGCGGCATACGCGGGGGCGGGCAGCGCGGCCCTGTCCAGCTTCCCGTTGGAGGTGAGCGGAAGGGCGTCGAGGGTGACGAACGCGGCTGGGACCATGAAGGCGGGCAATGCGCGGGCCGTATGGGCACGCAGACCCGCGGGGTCGGGGGGCGTCGGCCCGGCCGGGACGACGTAGCCGACCAGGCGCCGGTCTCCCGGGCTGTCCTCGCGTACGACGACGGCGGCCTGGGCGACGCCGGGGTGCGTGGTGAGCGCGGCCTCCACCTCGCCCGGCTCGATGCGGAAACCACGGATCTTGACCTGGCTGTCCGCCCGGCCCAGGTAGACGAGCAGGCCGTCGCCGGTCAGCCGGGCCAGGTCGCCGGTGCGGTACATGCGCGCGCCCGGCGCCCCGTAGGGGTCGGCGACGAACCGTTCGGCGGTGCGGCCCGCCGGACCCAGGTAGCCGCGGGCCAGCGCGTCGCCCGTGAGGTAGAGCTCGCCCGGGACGCCGTGCGGCACCGGGTTCAGCCACGGGTCGAGGAGCCGGACGGCGGTGTTGTCGATGGGGCGGCCGATCGGCGGCGCCGTCGCGGGCCACTCGGCGGTGTCCCCCGGCAGCTGGTGAGCCGTCACCACGTGGGTCTCGGCCGGGCCGTAGTGGTTGTGCAGGCGCGGTCCCGGGCGGGCGGCGCAGACGGTGCGCACGGCACCGTGCAGGGTCAGTGCCTCACCGGCCTGCACCAGGTCGGTGAGGTCGGGCAGTTCGAGGCCCGCGGCGACGGCCGCCTCGCAGACGGCGTCGATGACGAGGTTCGGCGCGTACAGTTCCCGCACGCGGTGGTCCCGCAGCCAGTGGGCCAGCCGCTGCGGATCGCGTCGGACGTCCTCGGGGCACACCACGAGCGCCTTCCCGGCGAGCAGCGCGGAGAGGATCTCCTGCACGGAGACGTCGAAGCTCACCGCGGTGAACTGCGCGACCCTCGTACCGGGTGCCCCGGGCAGCGCCCGGTCGTGCCAGCCGAGGAGGTTGGCGAGGGCCCGCACGGGCATCGTGAGCCCCTTGGGACGCCCCGTGGAGCCGGAGGTGTAGATCACGTAGGCCGGGTGGGCGGGGTGCAGCGGGGCGGTCCGTTCCGCGTCGGTCACGTCGGTCACCGGCCGGGAGGCGAGGTCGCGTTCGGTGGCGGGGTCGTCCACCACGATCGTGCTCGCCACGAGGCTGCCCGGCAGGGTCACGGCGAGGTCACGGGTGGTCAGGACGCACGCCGGGCGGGCGTCGCCGAGCATATAGGCGATGCGGTCGGCCGGGTACTCCGGGTCGACCGGCAGGTAGCCGGCTCCGGCCTTGAGCACGGCCATGAGCCCGGTGACCAGTTCGGCCGACCGGTGCATGGCCACCGCGACAAGACTCTCCGGTCCCACCCCGCGGGCGATGAGCAACCGCGCCAGACGGTTGGCCCGGGCGTTCAGCTCCGCGTACGTCAGGGTGGCTTCGGGTGACTCCACGGCCACGCTGTCCGGAGCGTGCCGGGCCGCCGCGGCGAAGCGCTCGGCCGGCATACGGCCCGTCACTGGGTGGACGGCTCCGCGCCAGATGGCCAGCAACCGGCCGTGCTCCTCGTCGTCCAGCAGCGGTACCTCACCGATGGCGCGCTGCGGTTCGGCGGTGACCGCGTCCAGCAGCCGCAGCAGCCGCGCGACGAGCGCCTCGGCGGTCTCCCGGTCGAACAGGTCGGTGCTGAATTCCAGCCCGGCGCCGAGCCCGGCGGGCCGGCCCTGGCCGTCGTACCGCTCCGCGAAGGACAGCAGCAGGTCGAACTTGGCGGTGCCGGTGCCGACGGGTACGGATTCGGCGGTCAGCCCGGGCAGCCGTGGTCCGGCGCCCGGGGCCTGCGTCCGCTGCCCGGTGTTGTTGAAGGTGAGCATCGTCTGGAAGAGCGGGTGCCGCGACAGCGAACGCTGCGGGTTGAGCTCCTCCACGAGGCGTTCGAACGGCAGGTCCTGGTGGGCATAGGCGGCCAGGTCCGTCTCCCGGACTCGGGCGACTAGTTCGCGGAACGCGGGGTTGCCGGAGGTGTCGGTGCGCAGCACGAGCGTGTTGACGAAGAAACCGACGAGACCGTCCAGGACGTCGTCGGTGCGACCGGCGACCGGAGTGCCCAGCGGAATGTCGTCGCCCGCACCCAGCCGGGTGAGCAGGGCGGCGACGGCCGCCTGGACCACCATGAAAGGGCTCGCCTGGCAGGCCCGCGCGACCGCGACGATCCGTTCGTGCAGTTCCCGCGGCACCTCGTACAGCACCCGGTCGCCCCGGCCGTTGCCGACCGCGGGGCGCGGCCGGTCGGTGGGCAGCTGGAGCTCGGCGGGGAGTCCCGCCAGTGTCTGCTTCCAGTGGGCGAGCTGGCGGGCGATGGCGCTGTCGGGGTCCTCCTCGGACCCGAGGGCCGCGCGCTGCCAGAGGCTGTAGTCGGCGTACTGGACGGGCAGCGGGCGCCAGCCGGGGGCGCTGCCGCCGTGCCGTGCCGTGTAGGCGGTGGTCAGGTCACGGACGAGGTGCGGGACCGACCAGCCGTCGCCCGCGATGTGGTGGACCAGCACGAGCAGGACGTTCTGCCGCGGTCCCGTCTCGAACAGCCAGGCCCGCAGCGGGATCTCCGACGTCAGGTCGAAGGCGTGCGCGGCAGCGTCCCTGATCCGCTGCTCCAGCTGCGTGGGCGGCACCGACGGGACGACGGTCAGTTCGGGACGGGCCTTGGAGGTGGGCAGCACGACCTGGCGGGGACCGTCGGCGTCCTCGGTGAAGACCGTGCGCAGCGCCTCGTGCCGGTCCGCGACATCGGCGAGCGCGGCGCGCAGCGCCGACCGGTCCAGGTCGCCGGTGAGCCGCAGGGCGAACGGGATGTTGTACGTCGGGCTCGGTCCCTCCAGACGGTGCAGGAACCACAGGCGGCGCTGGGCGTAGGAGGCCGGTATCCGCTCCGGCCTCGGACGGGCGGGCTCCAGGGCGGGGCGGGCCGCGTCCGCGGTGCGCAGGGCGCCGGCCAGAGTTGCCACCGAGGGCGTCTCGAAGAGCTGGCGTACGGTCAGTTCCGCGCCCAGGACCGAGCGGATCCGGCCGACGAGGCGGGTGGCCAGCAACGAGTGTCCGCCGAGTGCGAAGAAGTCGTCGTCGATGCCGACCTGCGGCACGCCGAGGAGTTCGGCGAACAGGCCGCACAGGATCTCCTCCTGCGGCGTGCGCGGCGCGCGCCCCTCGGCGGCTGTGACGGTCTCCGGCACGGGCAGCGCCTTGCGGTCGACCTTGCCGTTGCCCGTCAAGGGCAGCGCGTCCAGCGTCACGTAGGCCGAGGGGACCATGTAGTCGGGCAGTTCGGCGGCGGCATGGGCGCGCAGGGTGGCGGCGTCCAGGACGCTGCGGTGCTCGGGCACGACGTGGGCGACGAGCAGTTTGTCCCCGGGACGCGGCTCCTGCACCGTGACGACGGCCTGCGCGACGTCCGGGTGCCGCCCGAGCACGGACTCGATCTCACCGAGCTCGATGCGGAAGCCGCGGATCTTCACCTGCTCGTCGACCCGGCCCAGGTACGCGAGCGTGCCGTCGGGCTCCCAGCGCACGAGGTCGCCCGTGCGGTACATGCGCGAGCCGGGCGGGCCGAAGGGATCGGCCAGGAAACGCTCGGCGGTAATCCCAGGTCGCTGCCAGTAGCCGCGGGCGAGTCCGGCTCCCGCGATGTAGAGCTCACCGGCCGCTCCCGGCGCCACGGGGCGCAGTCCGGCGTCCAGGACGAGCAGGCGGGTGTTGTCCAGCGCGGTGCCGATGGGCAGGGTGGCCGGGACCGGTGCTCCCGCGGGGAGCCGGTGGCAGACCGCGAAGGTGGTCGTCTCGGTCGGGCCGTAGCCGTCCACGACGGCCGTGGCGGGGCAGGCTTCCCTGACCCGCCGCACCGCGGCGGCCGGTACGACGTCCCCTCCGGTCCACACCTCGCGCAGGCCCGCGAGGTGTCCGGGCGCCTCGTCCGCCAGTAATTGGAAGAGCCCGGAGGTGAGCCAGAGGCCGGTCACCTCCTGATCGGCGAGCACCTTGCCCAGCGTGTCCGCGTCGAGGTCGCCCGGCGGGGCGACGACGACGGTGCCGCCGGACAGCAGCGGCACCCACAGTTCGTAGGTGGAGGCGTCGAAGGCGTGCGGCGAGTGGAGGAGCACCCGGGTGTGCGCACCGCCGGCGAAGGAGCGGTCCCGTGCGAGGTCGATGACATTGCGGTGGGTGGCGGCCACGCCCTTGGGGGTTCCGGTCGACCCGGAGGTGTGCATCACGTAGGCCAGCCGGTCGGCGGTGATGCGTCTGCCGGGCAGGTCCATAGCGGTGCCCGGCCGCTTCGGCGCGTCCCCGGCCGGGGTGCGGTCGGCGCGCACCGGGGTGAGGCCCAGCTCCAGGACGCGCGGCGCGTGCGCCTCGTCGGTGAGGACCAGGGAGACTCCGGCGAGCCCGGTGATCTGACGCAGCCGGTCCGTGGGGTCGCTCTGCCGCAGCGGCACGTAAGCGCCGCCCGCCTTGAGTACGGCGAGTACGCCGGCGACCAGCTCCGCGGAGCGGTCCATGAGCAGTCCCACGGGGGTCTCGTCACCGACCCCCAGCTCGGCCAGGTGCCGCGCCAAGTCGTCGGAGCGGGCGTCGAGTCCGGCGTAGTCCAGTGTGGTGTCACCGCAGACGACGGCGGTGTCGTGCGGTGTGCGGGCGGCCTGGCCACGGAACGCCTCGGGCAGGCTCTGGTCGGCCGTGCCGGTGTCCGCGCCCAGGCCGAGCTGCAGTGCGGCGCGCCGCTCCTCGTCGGAGAGCGGGTCGAGCCGGCCGACGGGCCGCTCCGGGTCGGCGGCGACGGTGCGCAGGATGCGGACGAGCCGGTCGAGGATGTCGCGTGCCGCCTCCTCGGGGATCAGGTCGGGCCGGTGGTCGAGTCGCAGCCGCAGACCGCCGCGGCCGAGGGCGACCAGCGCGAGTGGGTAGTGCGTGGCGTCCCGGTTGCGGCCGCCGGTGACGGTCAGGCTGCGCAGCCCGCCCGGCTCGTCCCGCTCGGCGCCGATGTCGACTGGGTAGTTCTCGAACACCATGGTGGTGTCGAAGAGTTCGCCCACTCCCGCGAGGCGCTGCACTTCGGCGAGGCCCAGCTGCTGGTACGGCTGCATCCTGGTCTGCTCGTCCTGGGCCCGGCGCACCGCCTCGGTGAACGGCTCGTCGGGGCGCAGCCGCACCCGGGCGGGCAGCGTGTTGATGAACAGCCCCACCATGGTCTCGATCCCGGCGATCTCCGGTGGCCGTCCCGACACGGTCGTGCCGAACACCACGTCGTGCCGTCCCGTCAGGCCGCTCAGTACGACGGCCCAGGCGCCCTGCACGAGGGAGTTGAGGGTGAGGGAGCGATGCCGGGCCAGGGCAGTGAGCGCCGCGTGGTCGGCCTCGTCCAGCTCCGTCTCCAGCCGCCCGGGCATGGTGGGCGGGCGCTGCGCCGCCCGGGGAGCGACGAGTGTGGGGCCGTCGAGCCCGGCGAGGGCCGAGCGCCACGCCGCCGTGGCCGCGTCACGGTCCTGTCCGGCGAGCCAGTGGAGGTAGTCGCGGAAGGGACGCACCCGTGGCAGTGCGCTGTCGTCGCCCTTCGCCCGGTACAGCGCGAGCAGTTCGCGCACGAGCATGGGGCGCGACCAGCCGTCGAGAAGGATGTGGTGGTTGGTCAGCACGAAGCGGTACCGGCCGGCACCCAGACGCATCAGCGTGAACCGCATCAGGGGAGGCCTACCGAGGTCGAAGCGGCGCAGCCGGTCCTGCTCCAGTGCCCGGTCCGCGGCCGCGAGGCGCTCGGCCTCGGGCCGCTCGGTGAGGTCCAGCTCCTCCCAGGGCAGGTCCACCTCGTGGGGGATCAACTGCACGGGACGTTTGAGCCCTTGGTAGCGGAAGGCCGCGCGCAGGTTGGCGTGGCGCCGCAGCAGGGCTCGGCAGGCGGCCCGCAGTGCCTGCGCGTCGAGGTCTCCTTCCAGGTCGATGGCCTGCTGCACCAGGTACACGTCCGGGGATTCCTCGTCGTACACGCTGTGGAAGAGCATGCCTTCCTGCAAGGGGGCCAGCGGCAGGATGTCCTGCAGTCCGGGCTGCTTCGCCATCACGAGCTCCTCCACTCGTCTTCCAGCATTTCGATCTCGTTCTGGTCCAGCAGGCTCAGGGACACGTCGGAGACGGTGAGCCCGCCCGCGTCGGGGTCCTCCGCGTGCACGGCGAGCGCCTCCAGCGCCCGGAACCACAGGTCGGCCAGGTCCCGAACCTCGCCCTCGTCGAGAATTCCGCCGGCCCAGGTCCAGGTGGCCGCCAGCTCCGGGCCGCCCGGTCCGTCGTTGGTGCGGGCATTGAGTTCCAGGGCGTGGGCGAGCGGCACGCGCGGGTCGGTGCCCCCGATGCCGGCCGCCGTGGCCAGCACCGTCCAGTCGGGGACCGTGGTGCTGCCGGCGTTCTCGACTCCCGCGGTGGTGAAACGGCCCAGGTAGTTGAACGCCACCTGAGGCATCGGCAAACCTGCGAACTGCGGCGCCGTCCGCGGGTTCAGGTGGCGGGCGAGGCCGTACCCGATGCCCTTGTCGGGCACCTCGCGCAGCTGTTCCTTGACGCGCTTGACGATCGTGCCCGCGGCGGGGCCGCCGGCGAAGGCGTCGGAGAGGTCGGCCGTGCCGGTGTCCAGCCGTACGGGGTACAGGCTGGTAAACCAGCCGACGGTGCGGGACAGGTCGGCCTCGCCGACGAGGTCCTCCTCGCGGCCGTGTCCTTCCAGGTCCAGCAGGGCGCCGGTGCCGCGGCTGCCCTGCCAGCGGGCCCAGGCGAGGCCGAAAGCGGCCAGCAGCACGTGGTTGACGTCGGCCCGGAACACGGCCGGCACCCGGGTCAGTATCCGCTCGGTGGTCGCCGTGGACAGGGTCACCGTCAAGTGGCGCGCCGAGGCGTACGTGTCGGATGCCCCGTCCAGGGGCCGCCGGCCGAGCAGCGGGTCACCGGGTCGCAGCACCGTCTGCCACCAGGTGGCCTCGGCGGTGCGGGCGGGCTCGGCGGCGACCTGGGTGAGGCGCTGCGCCCAGCGCCGCAGTGAGGTGCCCACAGGCTGCAGTGCGGCCGCACGGCCCGCTGCCCGGGCGCGATGTGCTTCGGCGAGGTCCGGTACGAGGATCCGCCAGGACACGCCGTCGACGACCAGGTGGTGAACGATAAGCAAGAGCAGCCCGGGGGTCTCGTCACCGCGGTCGAACCATACGGCCTGGACGACCCGCCCCCGGGCGAGGTCGAGCCGTTCGCGGGCGGCGACGGTCTCGGCACGGACCAGATCCCGCTGGGTCCGCTCGTCGAGCGAGGAGGCGTCGACCCGGCGCAGCACCGAGGCGGCGTCGACGACTCCCGGCTCGGGGATCTCCAGCCGCGGCTGCGGTCCGGCCGTGAGCCGGGCCCGCAACGCGTCGTGATGGTCGAGGACGTCCTGCAGCGCGGCGGTGAGGTGCTCGTGGCGCAGTGAAGCGGGCACCTGGATCAGCCGCGACTGGTTGAACTGGTCGACGGGGCCGCCGCGTTCGAGGAACCACCGCATGATGGGCGTCAGTGGGACCTCGCCGATGCCGGCGCCGGGTTCCTCGACGGCCGTCCCCGTCGTCTCGGTGACGACCTCGGCGAGCGCGGCCACGGTCCGCTGCTCGAACACGTCACGCACCGACAGTTCCAGGCCTGCCCGGCGCGCGCGGCTGACCAGCTGGATCGACATGATGCTGTCGCCGCCCAGGTCGAAGAACCCGTCGTCGACGCCGACCTCGGACAGTCCCAGCACCTCGGCGAACAGGGCGCACAGCACCTTCTCCCGCTCGTTGCGCGGGCCTCGGCGGCCGGTGAGCGCGCCGTAGTCGAGGGCCGGAAGCGCGCGCCGGTCGAGCTTGCCGTTCAGGGTGAGCGGCAGCGCCTGAAGTGGCACGACGGCCGAGGGGACCATGTACTCGGGCAGGGTGGCGGCCACATGAGCACGCAGCACCTCGGGTTCGGCCGTGACACCGGCGGCGCCGACGACGTAGGCCACGAGCCGTTTGTCGCCGGGTCGGTCCTCACGCAGCACCACCGCCGCCTGGCGGACCTCCGGCCGGCCCGCGAGGACCGCCTCGATCTCGCCCGGTTCGATCCGGAAGCCACGCAGCTTGACCTGGTCGTCGACGCGCCCCAGGAATTCCAGGCGCCCGTCGCGCAGCCGCCGTACGACGTCACCGGTGCGGTACATTCGCTCGCCGCCGCCCGCGAACGGGTCGGCCACGAAGCGCTGTGCCGTGAGCGCGGGGCGGCCCAGGTAGCCACGGGCCACCCCGGCCCCGGCGATGTAGAGCTCACCGGCTACGCCGAGCGGCACAGGCCGCAGCCGCTCGTCGAGGACGTGCACGCGGGTGTTCCACAGGGGCCGCCCGATCGGCACGACCGCATCGGGCACCTGCTCCGGGTTCCGCAGCGGGTTCACGGTGGAGAACACCGTGGTCTCGGTCGGCCCGTACTCGTTCGCGACGATCGTGCCCGGGCAGGTCTCGAGGACCCTGCGGACGGCGGACGGCGAGACCACGTCGCCGCCGGCCCAGATCTCCCGCACCCCGCGGAAACACTCGGGCCGTTCTTCAGCGAGCACCCGGAACAGGCCCGCGCTCACGAAGAGGCCGGTGACCCGATGCCCGGCGATGACGGCGGCGAGGTCCGCCGCGTCCAGGCGTCCCGCCGGCGCGACCACGACCGTGCCGCCGGTCAGCAGTGGCGTCCAGATCTCGAACGTCGACGCATCGAACGCGTACGGGGAGTGCATGAGCACCCGCGTGTGACGGCCGCCCTGCCAATACCGGTCGGCCGCGAGGTGGACGACGTTGTGGTGGGTGTTGGCGACACCCTTGGGGGTGCCGGTGGAGCCCGAGGTGTACATCACGTACACGAGTTGTTCGGCGTCTGTCGGCACACCGGGGTTCGTGTCCGCCTCACCGGACAGGTCCGCCGCTCCGACGCGCAGCGCCGGGACCTCGACGGCGAATCCGAGGTCGCTGGGGTCTCGGTCGGTGAGCAAGGTCACGGCGGCGGTGTCCCGCAGGATGAACTCGGAGCGGGACGCGGGCTGCTGAGGGTCGATCGGTACGTACACGCCGCCCGCCTTGAGCACGGCCAGCGTGGAGACGACGAGGTCGGTGGAGCGTTCCTGGAAGACCGCCACGCGGTCCTCCGGGCCGACTCCCCGGCGCAGCAGCAGGTGCGCGAGACGGTTGGCCCGCGCGTTCAGCTCGCCGTAGGTCAGCGTCTCCTCACCTGCGACGACGGCGACGGCGTCCGGATCGGCTGCCGCGCGCTCCTCGAACAGGACGTGCACCGGCGTGCGGTCGGGGTGCTCGACAGCGGTGTCGTTCCACTCGACGAGCATCCGGTGCAGTTCGTCCCCGCCGAGGATCTCCACTTCGCCGACGCGGCGGTGCGGGGCGTCGGCCAGCGCTGTCAGGACCCGGACGAAACGGTCGGCGATGTCCTGGGCTGTTTCCCGGTCGAACAGGTCGGTGCTGTAGTCGAGCGCGCAGCGCAGGCCGGCCTCGCGACCCGGAGCGCTGGACTGCTCGACGATCTCGAAGGACAGGTCGAACTTGGCGGACGACGCTCCCAGGGGCCGCCCGGCGACCCTGAGCCCGTCCACCCCGCCACGCGCCGGGGCTCCGCCGGTCCGTCCGGCGTTGTCGAAGCTCAGCATGGTCTGGAAGAGGGGGTGGCGGGCGAGGGACCGCTCGGGGTTGACCGCCTCCACCAGCCGTTCGAACGGCAGGTCCTGGTGCGCGTACGCCGCCAGGTCCGTGGCCCGTACCCGGTCGATGAGCTCCGCGAACGTCGGGTCACCGGAGGTGTCGGTGCGCAGCACCAGCGTGTTGACGAAGAAGCCCACCAGATCGTCCAGCGCGTCATCCGTCCGGCCCGCGATCGGCGTGCCCAGCGGGATGTCCGTACCCGCGCCCAGCCGCGACAGCAGCGCCGCCAGACCCGCCTGCAGCACCATGAACAGGCTGGCCTGCCGGTCCCGGGCCACGCGCGCGAGCCGCTCGTAGAGCCCGGAGGGCAGGTCGAAGGTGACCCGGTCACCCTGGTAGGTGGCGACGGCCGGACGGGGACGGTCGTAGGGCAGCGCCAGCTCCTCGGGCAGGCCCGCCAGCGTCTCCTTCCAGTAGGTGAATTGGCGGGACAGCTCACTGCCCGCGTCCTCCTCGGTACCCAGCACCTCGCGCTGCCACAGGCTGTAGTCCGCGTACTGCACCGGCAGCGGCGACCACTGCGGCGCGCCACCGGCGGCACGGGCCGCGTAGGCGGTCATGAGGTCCCGGATGAGGACACCGCGCGACCACGCGTCGCTGGCGATGTGATGGGTGAGCAGCAACAGCGCCCGGCGGCCGGGGAGTTCCGGGGACTCGAACAGCCAGACACGCAGCGGCACGTCGGCGGTGAGGTCGAAGACGTGGCGGGCGGCCCGCCGCATGCGGTCGTCGACCGCGGCGGCCTCCGTCACGGTCTCGACCGTCAGCGGCACCCGGGCCTGCTCCAGCGGTAGGACCACCTGGTGGGCACCGCCGCCGTGGTCTTCGGCGAAGACCGTGCGCAGGCTCTCGTGACGTGCGACGACGTCCGTCAGCGCCTGCCGCAGTGCCTCCTCGTCCAACGGGCCCTCGACGTCCAGGGAGATCGGCACGTTGTACGCGTCGCTCGGTCCCTCCAGATGCTGGAGGAACCACAGCCGCTGCTGAGCGTGCGAGAGCGGCACCCTGGCAGGCCTCGCCGCGGGGACCACACGCCTGCGTGAGGTGGTCGCGGCGTCGAGGGTGGTGGCGAGTTCGGCGACGGTGGGCGCCTCGAACAGACGCCGTACCGCGATCTCGGCGTCCAGTACCGACCGGATCCGGCTGACCAGCTTCGTGGCCAGCAGCGAATGCCCGCCCAGCGCGAAGAAGTCGTCGTCGATCGACACCCGCTCCAGGCCCAGCACCTCGGCGAACAGCGCGCACAGGATCTCCTCGCGCGGCGAACGCGGAGCACGCCCCGCCACCTGCGGACCGTATTCCGGCGCCGGCAGCGCACGCCGGTTCAGCTTGCCGTTCGCCGTCAGCGGGAACGCCTCCAGCATCACGAACGCGGCAGGCACCATGTAGTCCGGCAACCGGCCCGCCAGATACTCCCGCAGATGTGCTGACACCGGCTGCCCGCCCGGCTCGGGAATCACATAGGCGACCAGGCGCGTGTCACCGGGGCGGTCCTCACGCACCAGCACCGCCGCCTGACCGACCTGCGGATGCGTCGCAAGCACCGCCTCGATCTCACCCAGCTCGATCCGGAAACCACGCAGCTTGACCTGATCGTCGACCCGCGAGAGGTACTCCAGCTCCCCCTCACCGCTCCACCGCACCAGATCACCCGTGCGATACATCCGCGAACCCATCGGCCCATACGGATCGGCAACAAACCGCTCAGCCGTCAGCCCAGGGCGCGCGTAATACCCGCGCACCACCCCCTCACCCGCGACATACAACTCACCCGGCACACCCACCGGCACCGGCCGCAGACCCGCATCCAGCACATACACCCGCGTGTTCGCGATCGGACGACCGATCCGCGGACGCCGCGCACCCTCGACCGACACCGGCCACGCCGTCGACCAGATCGTCGTCTCCGTCGGCCCGTACAAGTTCGTCACCGAACCCGCCCGCACTGCGAGCTGCGCCGCCAGATCCGCCGGCAACGCCTCACCACCGACCAGAACCCCAAGGCCATCCACAGCGTCCGCATCCTCGGCCAGCAACGCCCGCCACAGACCCGGCGTCGCCTGCATCACCGACGCCCCCGAAGCCCGCACCAGCCGGCCCAGCGCAACCGGATCACGCACCACCTCCCGCTCGGCCACCACAACCGCGGCACCCGCCAGCAGCGGCACGAACAACTCCAGCCCCGCGATGTCGAACCCAACCGTCGTCACCGCCAACAACCGGTCACCCACACCCAGTCCGAACCGGTCCCGCATCGCCACCAGGAAGTTCACCAACGCCCCCTGCGGCACCACCACACCCTTCGGCCGCCCCGTCGAACCCGACGTATAAATCACATACGCCGCATTCGACAGAGCAGGCCCCACCAGCGCACGACCCTCAGAGGCGCGGGAGAGCTCCGCGACCGTGTGCGGCTCGTCCAACAACAGGCAGGGGGCGGCCATCTCCTCCGGCAGAGCGGAACGCACCGCGCTCGTGGTGAGGACGAGGACGGGTGCGGCGTCCTGCAGCATGTACGCCAGCCGGTCGGCCGGATACTCCGTGTCCAGCGGCAGATACCCCGCCCCCGCCTTCCACACCGCCAGCAGTGCCACCACCAGATCCACACCCCGCGGCAGCGCCACCGCCACGAACCGCTCCGGACCAGCCCCCCACTCCACCAGCAACCGCGCCAACCGCTCCGCACGGGCATCCAACTCCCCGTACGACAGCGACACACCACCGCAGACCACGGCCTCCGCCAATGGCGCCCGCGCCATCTGCTCCCCGAACAACTCCACCACCGAACGACCCGGCACCTCACACACCGTGTCGTTCCAGTCGGTGAGGAGGGTGCGGGTCTCGGTCGCGGTCAGCAGGTCCACCTCGTCGACCGGGGCGTCGGGGGTCTCGACCATGGCACGGAGCAGGCGCAGGTAGCGCCGGCCGAGCATCTCGACGGTCTCCCGGTCGAACAGGTCGGTGCTGTACTCCAGAACACCGTGCAGTCCGGCCGTCTGCGTCGCCTGCTCGGCGAACGCGAAGGAGAGGTCGAACTTGCCGACGCCCGTGTCCGCCGTGGCCCGCGACACCGACAGCCCCGGCAGTTTCGTCACGGCTTCCTCGACGGCGGCCGTATCCGTGTTGTTGAACGCCAGCAGTACCTGGAAGAGGGGGTGGCGGGCGAGCGAGCGCTCCGGGTTCAGCACCTCCACCAGCCGCTCGAACGGGACGTCCTGGTGCGCGTACGCGGCCAGGTTCCGCGTACGGACGCGGTCGATGAGAGCACGCGCCGAGGGACGTCCGGAGGTGTCCGTGCGCAGGACCAGCGTGTTGATGAAGACGCCGATCAGGTCGTCGAGGGACTCGTCGGTACGGCCGGCGATCGGCGTGCCGATGGGGATGTCGGTCCCCGCCCCGAGCCGGGTCAGCAGCGCCGCCAGACCCGCCTGCAGCACCATGAACGGACTCGCCTGAGTGTCCCTGGCGAGCGCGACGATCCGCTCGTACAGATCAGCCGGGATCTCAAGGGGCAGGCGGTCGCCGCGGTAGGAGGCGACGGACGGCCGGGGACGGTCGTACGGCAGCTCCAGCTGGTCGGGCAGCCCGGCCAGCGTCTCCTTCCAGTAGGCGAGCTGGCGGGAGGTCTCACTGTCCGGGTCGTCCTCGGCGCCGAGCACCTCACGCTGCCACAGGCTGTAGTCCGCGTACTGCACCGGCAACGGCGACCAGCCAGGGGCCTCACCGGCGACACGAGCCGCGTACGCCGCCGTCAGATCACGCGCCAACGGCGCGCGAGACCACGCGTCACTCACGATGTGGTGCAGGAGCAGCAGCAGGACGTGCTCGTTCTCACCCAGCACGAACAGCGTGGCGCGCAAGGGAAGTTCACCCGACTCGGCGGAGAGGTCGAAGCCACGCCGGGAGGCCTCGCCCAGTCGCCGGCCGATCTCCTCCTCGCCGGTCTCCACCACTGTCAGCTCGGGCTGGGCGTCGGCCGGTTCCCGGACGACCTGGTACGCACCGTCGGGGTCCTCGGCGAAGACCGTGCGCAGGCTCTCGTGCCGCGCGACGACATCCGCCAGCGCCTGCCGCAGCGCGTCCCGGTCCAGCGCCCCCGTCAGCCGCAGCGCCACCGGGATGTTGTACGTCGGGCTGGGTCCTTCGAGGCGGTTGAGGAACCACAGGCGCTGCTGAGCGTACGACAATGGCACACGCGCCGGCCTCGGTTCCACCGCCCGCACGGCCCGCCGCACACCACGGTTCTCGTCACCGAGAGTTGTGGAAAGGCCGGCGATGGTGGGGGTCTCGAACAGCTGCCGGATGGGCAGCTCGACACCGAGGACGGTCCGGATCCGGCTGACCAGCTTCGTGGCCAGCAGCGAATGCCCACCCAGCCGGAAGAAGTCGTCATCGATCGACACCCGCCCCACACCGAGCACCTCGGCGAACAGCGCGCACAGCATCTCCTCGCGAAGGCTCCGCGGAGCACGACCACCCTCGCTCTCCTGCTCGGGCGCCGGAAGAGCACGACGGTCCAGCTTGCCGTTCACGGTGAGCGGCAGCTCATCGAGGGTGACGAATGCCGACGGAACCATGTACGACGGCAGCCGTGCCGCCGCGTGCTCGGCCAGGCCCTCAGCCTCACCGACCACATAAGCGACCAGACGCTTGTCACCGGGCCGGTCCTCACGCACCACCACCGCCACCCGAGACACCCCCGGATGCGCGGCCAGCACCGCCTGCACCTCCCCCAGTTCGATACGGAAACCGCGCACCTTGACCTGGTCATCGACCCGGCCCACATACACCAACTGACCATCCGCGCCCCACCGGGCCACATCACCCGTCCGGTACATCCGCGCACCCGCAGGGCCATACGGGTCAGCGGTAAACCGCTCCGCGGTCAGACCAGGCCGCCGCCAATACCCACGCGCCAGCACCACACCGGACACATAGAGTTCACCCGCCACACCCGGCGGCACCGGCTTGAGCCGCTCATCCAGCACATAAGCGCGGGTGTTCCAAAATGGCCGCCCGATCGGCACCGCACCCGACCCCACCTCCTGCCCCGGCGGGATGCGGAAGTCGGTGCAGTTCACCGTCGCCTCGGTCGGACCATACGCATTGACCACCGTGACGTCCGGATGCGCGGCCCGCCAGGCAGCAAGCGCCTCACCCACCAGCGCCTCACCACCCGTGATCAACATCCCCGACGGCGACACCTCACCCGGCAACGCCTCCAACAACCCCAGATGAGACGGCGTCACCTTCATGAACGACGGCCGCCCCGCAACCACAGCGCCCTCGTCCAGATCGGCCAGCACCACCCGGCCACCGGACACCAACGGCGTATACAACGCCGTCACCGTCAGATCGAACGCCACCGACGAGTGCAACAACGCCGTTCCGGACGCATCCCGATACACCTCCCGCGCCCGCTCCAGATACGCCCCCACCGAACGGTGCTCCACCACCACACCCTTCGGCCGACCCGTCGACCCCGACGTATAAATCACATACGCCGCATCCGAGGGATGCACAGCCACCTCGACAGCCGCACCCGAGAAGCCCTCCGCCTCACCCAGCACAGACATGTCGTCAATGACGAGAACCGGGTCCGCATCACCCAGGACGTAACTCACCCGCTCCGCCGGAGACTCCACATCCACCGGCACATACGCCCCACCGGCCTTCACCACCCCCAACAGCGCCACCACCAACTCCACCGACGGCGGCAGCACCACCCCCACAAACGACCCACGCCCAACCCCCCGAGCCCGCAACCACCGCGCCACCCGGTTCGACCACGCCTCCAACTCCCCATACGACACACGGCATTCACCACACACCACCGCCTCCGCA
>NZ_JAKEIP010000052.1 GCF_021474425.1 Streptomyces muensis
CTCCCAACTCGCCACCTACGCCACGCTGTTCGAGGAACTGGTACTGATTGCCGAAGCGCCGGCCGCGTAGGACGCCCGGTTCGGCGATCAGTACCAGTTCCTCGAACAGCGTGGCGTAGGTGGCGAGTTGGGAGCGCAGGAAGGCGAAGGGCGCGGCGTCGGCGAGGTTGGCCAGATAGACGCCGCTTCGCCGCAGCACCCGCTCGGCCTGCCGGGCGTACCCCACGGACGCCAGATGCGCGGGCACCCGGGAACCGCCGAAGACGTCGGTCACGAGCACGTCGGCCGAGTCGTCCGGGGCCGACTCGAGCCAGGCCCGCGCATCCCCGGCGTGCAGCCGGATGCCGGCCCCGTCCGGAACCGGCAGATGCTCGACGACCAGCTCCAGCAGCCCCCGGTCGGCCTCGACGACGTCCTGCCGCGAGCCGGGCCGGGTGGCCGCCAGATAGCGGGGCAGCGTGAGCGCCCCACCTCCGAGATGCAGCACGTCCAGCGCCCGCCCCGCCTCGGCGACGGTGTCCAGGACGTGCCCGAGGCGCCGCGCGTACTCGAACTCCAGGTGCTCCGGTTCGTCGAGGTCGACGTACGACTGAGGCGCCCCGTCGACGGTGAGCAGCCAGGCCCGCTTCCGATCGATGTCGGGCATGAGTTTGGCGGTGCCGTAGTCGACGGCGCAGGTGACGGGTATGGCGTCGTTCACCTCCCCATTGTGCCGGGGCTCTGTGTCCGAGGGGACGACAGCGCCCCTTCAGGGGCGCGGGGAACTGCGCGACCAGCCGCATACGGCCCGCAGTCCCCCACTCACCGAACCCCCCTCACACGACGGCTGTCACGGTGCCTGCCCCAACAGTCCGCCCACCCTCACGGATGGCGAAACCGAGCCCCGGCTCCAGTGGAACCTCCCGCCCCAGCTCGACGGTCATCGTGACCGTCTCCCCGGGCCGGGCGACCCCCACCGCACCGAGGTCGATGTCCCCCACCACATCCGCCGTACGGATGTAGAACTGCGGCCGGTACCCGGTGACCACCGCCGTCGTACGGCCGCCCTCGCGCGCGGACAGCACATACACCTGCGCGGTGAAGCGCCGCCCCGGCTCCACACTGCCCGGCGCGACCACGACGTGCCCCCGTCGGACGGCGTCCCGCGGAACGCCGCGCAGCAACAGCGCCACGTTGTCCCCGGCCTGCGCCTCGTCCATCGGCTTGCCGAACGTCTCCAGGCCGGTGACCACGGTCTCCAGCCCGGCGCCGAGCACTTCGACCCGGTCGCCCACCCGCACGGTGCCTCGCTCCACGGCCCCGGTGACGACGGTCCCGCGGCCCGTGATGGTGAGCACGTTCTCCACGGACAGCAGGAACGGCGCGTCCACATACCGCTCCGGCATCGGAACGTAGGTGTCCACCGCGTCGAGCAGCGCCTCGATCGACGCCGTCCACTTCGGGTCCCCTTCCAGGGCCTTCAGTCCCGAGACCCGTACGACGGGCGCGGCGTCGCCGCCGTAGCCGTGCTCGGTGAGCAGGTCGCGGACCTCCAGCTCGACGAGGTCGACGAGCTCCTCGTCGCCCGCGTCGGCCTTGTTGAGGGCGACGACGACGTGGTCGACGCCCACCTGCCGGGCGAGCAGCACGTGCTCGGCGGTCTGCGGCATGATCCCGTCGAGCGCGGAGACGACGAGGATCGCCCCGTCGAGCTGCGCGGCGCCGGTGACCATGTTCTTGACGTAGTCGGCGTGGCCCGGCATGTCGACGTGCGCGTAGTGACGGGTGTCGGTCTCGTACTCGACGTGCGCGATGTTGATGGTGATGCCGCGCGCGGCCTCCTCCGGCGCCCGGTCGATGCGGTCGAAGGGCACGAACGTGCCGGAGCCGCGCTCGGCGAGGACCTTGGTGATGGCGGCGGTCAACGTGGTCTTGCCGTGGTCGACATGACCCATCGTGCCGATGTTCAGATGCGGTTTGGTGCGCACGTATGCCGTCTTGGACATGGCTGTACCTCGAAGTCTCTAAGCAGGAGAGGGGGACCCCAAGGACTTGCCGACCCTCCCCCTGCGGGGTCCGCCGGACTGTCCGGGGAGGGTCAGCTTCGGGCGCCGTCGACGGCGGTCAGGAAGACCAGAACGGCAGCCTTCGGCGCATCCGCGACTGCGGATGCTGCGAAGTGGAAGGCGTGCCGGAACATGACGTCGATCATCGTCGACGCTTTGCCCCACGTCGAATGGTTTTTCGCGGTACGGGACTTCGGGCTTCGCGGTACGGGACTTCAGGCGCCGACGTTCCTCAGCGCCTCGCGCACCGACAGCGGCGCGAACCGCCCCCGCTCCCGCGCGAGGAAGTTCCGTACGGCGTCCGGGTCGGTCTTGGCGTACTCGCGCAGGGCCCAGCCGATCGCCTTGCGGATGAAGAAGTCGGTGTGCCCGGACTGGCGCAGGCAGTAGGCGAAGAGGCGCCGGGAGTCGGTGTGTTCCTTGAAACGCAGCTGGTGGAGCAGGGCGGTACGGGCGACCCACAGGTCGTCGTCGACGATCCAGGCGTCCATGTCCGCGCCGAGCTCCGGGTCGGCGGCGACGAGTGCGCCGACGACGTGGACGGCGAGCAGGTCGACGGTGTCCCACCACGAGACGGTGGTGATCAGCCGCCGGGTCACCGGGAGGAAGCCGGAGGAGCAGCGCCCCACGTGCCGGCGCAGATAGTCGACGGCGAAGTAGTGGTACTCGCGCTCGGGCAGCTGCCAGCAGCGCAGGGCGACGGCGGTGCAGTCGGCCTCGTCGGGGCGCGGTGTGCCCTGGAGGACGGTGCGGGAGAGGGCGCGGCGCTCGGGTGTGGGGATGCCGAGGAAGGGGGCGATGTCCTTCATGTACGCCTGTGCGGCGGCGGCCCGTTCCGGGTCCGCGGCGGCGGAGTACGTGGCGGTGAGCCGGTCCAGGACCGTGTCGGCCAGAACACTGCGCGGAACTTCTGATGTTCCCGCACCTGTGACGCTCATGAGACGAACCATACGGCGATCACACATCTTTCTCGGTTACTGTCGCCGAATGCTCGACGATGCCACCACCCGCTCTGGGGGCACCGCCACGGCCCCTCCCCGGGCCGCCGCCACGGAGCTCGCAGCCGCCGTACCCACACCCGTACCTGTCCCCGTTCCCGTGCCCGGGGGCTTCGCCGCGCGCTGCACGAGAACGCTGCTCTCGCCGTGGTCGCGGCTGTCCCTGCTCGTGGTCCTGCTCGCGGCGGCCGCGTCGTCCGTGCTGCTCTTCGAGCCGCAGAAGCTCCTGGCGGACGGCTGGCCGCCCCAGGTCGAGGGCTCGGCCGCGGTGGTGCTGTTCGCGGTGGCGTACGGCCTGGTCACGGTGGCCTTCGTGCCGCGGCCGCTGCTGAACCTCGCGGCGGGCGCCCTCTTCGGCTCCGAATGGGGCATCGGCGCGGCCCTGGCGGGCACGGTGCTGGGCGCGGGGATCGCCTTCGGGCTGGGCCGGCTGCTGGGCCAGGAGGCGCTGCGTCCGCTGCTGCGCGGCCGGTGGCTGAAGGCTGCGGACGGCCAGTTCAGCAGGCACGGTTTCCGTTCGATGCTGGCGGTGCGGCTGTTCCCCGGTGTGCCGTTCTGGGCCGCGAACTACTGCGCCGCGGTCTCCCGGATGGGCTACGTCCCGTTCCTGCTCGCGACGGCGCTCGGATCGATCCCGAACACCGCCGCGTACGTCGTCGCCGGCGCCCGTGCCTCCGCGCCGACGTCGCCCGCCTTCCTGATCGCGCTGGCCTGCATCGCCGTACCGGCACTGGCGGGCGTGGTGGTGGCGTGGCGGAAGCGGCACCATCTGCGCGACCGCTGAACCGTTTCGCCACCCTCTGCTCCGGTCCGGTCCGGTGCGCGGGTGCGCCGGCCGGGTCCGGCTACACCGTCTCCAGGATCATCGCGTTGGCCAGGCCGCCCGCCTCGCACATCGTCTGCAGGGCGTAGCGGGCGCCGCGTTCGCGCATCGCGTGCACCAGGGTCGTCGTCAGTCGGGTGCCGCTGGCGCCGAGCGGGTGGCCGATCGCTATCGCACCGCCGTGCACATTGACCTTGGCGAGGTCGGCGCCGGTCTCCTGCTGCCAGGCCAGCACCACGCTGGAGAACGCCTCGTTGACCTCGAACAGGTCGATGTCGCCCAGGGACAGGCCGGCCCGGCGCAGCACCTTCTCCGTCGCCGGGATCACGCCGGTCAGCATCAGGACCGGGTCGGAGCCGGTGACGGCGAAGCTGTGCAGCCGGGCGAGGGGGCGCAGGCCGAGGCGTGCGGCGGTCTCGCCGGAGGTGACGAGGACGGCGGAGGCGCCGTCGTTGATGGGGCTGGCGTTGCCCGCGGTGACGTTCCACTCGATCTGCGGGAAGCGCTCGGCGAAGGCCGGGTCGTGGTAGGCGGGCTTGAGGCCGGCGAGGATCTCGGGGGTGCTGCCCGGCCGTACGCACTCGTCGCGGGAGACACCCTCCAGGGGTGCGACCTCGACGTCGAACAGGCCCTTCTCCCAGGCGGCGGCCGCCTTGTGGTGCGAGGAGACGGCGAACGCGTCCATCTGCTCGCGTGTGATCGACCACTTGGCGGCGATGAGCTCGGCGCTGATGCCCTGCGGGACGAGCCCCTCGGGATAGCGCTCGGCGACGCCGGGGCCGAAGGGGTCCTTTCCGGGCGGCACGTTCGACCACATCGGCACCCGGCTCATCGACTCGACGCCACAGGCGACGACCAGGTCGTACGCGCCCGAGATCACGCCTTGGGCGGCGAAGTGCACGGCCTGCTGGGAGGAGCCGCACTGACGGTCCACGGTGGTCGCCGGGACCGTCTCCGGGAAGCCCGCCGACAGGGCGGCGTAGCGGGTGGTGTTCATGGCCTGCTCGCCGACCTGGTCGACGGTGCCGCCGATGACGTCGTCGATCAGCGCCGGGTCGACGCCGGAGCGTTCGACGAGGCTGCGCAGGGTGTGGGCGAGGAGCTCGACGGGGTGGACGTGCGCCAGGGAGCCGTTCGGCTTGCCCTTCCCGACGGGGGTGCGTACGGCTTCGACGATGACTGCGTCACGCATGGTGCGGGCCTCCCGATTACCGGTGAGTAGGAAATCCAAACTCACCATAGCCCGGTGGGTTGGGAAATCAAACCCATCAGGTTGGAAAGTCGAACCCGCCCTCTAGACTGAGCGGCATGGCCGCCACCAAAGACCCGCGCCCCTGTTCCATCGCCGACGCCCTGGCGCTCGTCGGCGAGAAGTACTCCCTGCTCGTCCTGCGCGAGGTGTGCCTCGGCAACGGCCGCTTCGACCAGCTCGTGCGCAACATCGGCGCCCCGCGCGACATCCTGGCCACCCGGCTGCGCCGTCTGGTCGACGCCGGCATCCTCACCAAGCGCGCCTACAGCGAGCGCCCGCAGCGGTTCGAGTACAAGCCGACCCAGGCCGGCCTGGAGCTGGAGCCGGTGCTGATGACCCTCATGGCGTGGGGCGACCGTCATCTGCGCGACGACGACAACCGGCCGATGGTCATCGAGCACGTCTGCGGCAACGAGCTGGTCCCGGTCGTCACCTGCCGCACCTGCGGCGACCCGGTGCGCCACGAGGACCTCAGGGCTCATCCCCAGGTGCCCGGCTGGTCGGTGTCGGGCCCGACGGCCGCATGATCCGCGTCCCTGGGGCCGCGCTCACCAGGGATGCGTCTCCAGGTACTTCTCGATCTCGTCCCTCTCCCACGCCCCGTCGGCCACGACGACCCGGTAGCGCCGCGTGAGGGTGTCGCCGGGCGCCAGTTCCAGCTCGTCGTGGAACGCCCAGGACGGGGCGACGCCCGCGAAGGGCTCGTTGCGTACGAACCAGTGGGCGGGGTGGGCGCCCCGGTCGCCGGCGTGGTCGTTCTCGGGGGCGTGCGCGAAGACGAGGGTCGCGTGGCCGTCGGTGCCATCGTGCTCGCCGGAGTAGGCCAGCCAGGGCGCCTGCTCGCCCATCAGGCCCGGCCCCTCGGCGTCCGGGGCGATGATCCGGCCGCCCTGGAAAGCGCGCGGGCCGCGCCAGAACAGGCCCGTGTACCCCGCCATGCCGCGCCCGGCGGTGGTGGGGCTGCCGAACCGCAGCGGCTCGGCGCGCCGGTTCGTCACGGCGCTCGTCCAAGTCAGCGCCCATGAACCGGACCCCGGCTCCACGTCGTGCACCTCGACCCCGCGCCGCTCGTCGGCCCACAGCTCTCCGTCGTGGGGGTGCCAGGTCAGCCGCTCGGCGATGACGACCCGGTCACCGTCCGAGGAGACCTCGTCGAACCCGACGTGCCGCATCGACCCGACCCGCTCGGGAAGCTCCAGATACCCCTGCCCGTGCACATAGCTGTTGCCGCCCCACAGGTTGGCCCCCGACAGGTGCGAGGCCGTCAGCGACAGTCCCTTGTGCCAGCGGTGGTCGTTGGGCCGGTAGTCGGTGACGACGTCGCCGGCGAGGGTCCGCAGCGGATGGACGTACGGCTTCGGGGCCTCCCAGGCGGCCTCCGGCCGGTAGACGTAGGCCAGCAGTTCGACGCCGGTGGCCGCAACGGTCACCGTGACGCGGTCGCCGTGCGCGTGGACGATACGCAGCCCGCTCATACGACGGCTTCCCCGCCCGGCACGACCCGCTCGGCCAGGACAGGCGCCCAGCCGGGCGCACCCCCGTGCATCGCCGCATGGAAGGGATCACCCGGGCCGATCTCCCCCGCCCGGACCGTCGCGTCCGTGAACGCCGACTTGTACAGCGCGGCGATCAGCTCAAGGCTCGTACGCCCGTCCGCGCCGCTGCTGCGCGGCCGCTCCCCCGCGCGCATGCTCGCGACCAGCTCCCGCAGCTGCTCCAGATGCGAACTGGGCAGGTCCGCTCCGAAGTCCTGCCAGGCAGCGGCCTCGGCGTCCGGCACGTCCCGGGCCGGCGTGATGCGCCAGTCGTCGTTGCGGTGCCCGTACAGATGGGTCAGTTCCACGGTCGCGCGCTCGCAGTCGATGCGGATGCGGCTGACCTCGTCGGGGCTCAGCACACTGTTCACGACGGTCGCCATCGCACCGTTCGCAAAGCGGACGAGGGCCGTCGACACGTCCTCCGTCTCGACGTCGTGCACCAGCCGGCCGGCCATGGCGCGCACCTCGCTCCACGGTCCGAGCAGGTCGAGCAGCAGATCCATCTGGTGGATCCCGTGCCCCATCGCGGGGCCGCCGCCCTCGGTCGCCCAGCGGCCGCGCCAGGGCACGGCGTAGTAGGCGGTGTCCCGGTACCAGGTGGTCTGGCAGTGCGCGACGAGCGGACGGCCCATGGCCCGCTCGGCCAGCAGACGCCGTACGTGCCGGGTGCCCGAGCCGAAGCGGTGCTGGAAGACGATCGAGGCGTACGGGCCGCCCTCCTTGCCCTCCTCCGCCTCCACGGCGTCGAAGTCCGCGAGACTCGGCACCGGCGGCTTCTCGCACCACACCCAGGCGCCGGCGCGCAGGGCGGCGACGGTCTGCTCGCGGTGCAGCGTCGGCGGGGTGCAGATGACGACCAGGTCGGGCCGCTGCTCCTGGAGCATCCGGTCCAGATCGGTGTAGGGGCGGGGTGCCTCGGTCCCGGCCGCGGCCGGGGCCGCCTCCGCGCAGAAGGACCCGGCCGACGACGCGTCGATGTCGACGGCCGCGACCAGCGTCGTCTCGCCCTCCTCCGCGAGCCTGGCGAGCGCGGGCAGGTGGGAGTCGCGTGCGATGGCGCCCGTACCGATCACCGCGACCCTGATGCGGCGGCCGGTGAGCGGGGCGATCTCGGATGCAGCCATGGATGTGGGACTCCTCCGGAGCGCCAACGACGAGTTACTGAGGGACGCGATAGCAAGCGCTTTCGGCCCGGAGCAACGTAAGCGGCGGCCCCACCGCAGGTCAACACCGGTTCGGCCGAGGCGGGCGATCGGCTGCCGAGGCCCCTGTGGCGGAGCCTTCATCGGAGGGCGCTACGCTGCCCCTCGACACCCGCGATCACTGTGCCGCCGACGCGGTGTCCTCCGTCATCCCTTGTCCCCTTGTCACGATCAGCACTTGGACTCCGTAACTTCATGTCTTGGTTTGAATCCCTCATCCTCGGACTCGTCCAGGGGCTGACCGAGTTCCTCCCCGTGTCCTCCAGCGCGCATCTGCGGCTGACCGCGGCGTTCTCGGGCTGGGAGGACCCGGGCGCGGCCTTCACGGCGATCACCCAGATCGGCACGGAGACCGCGGTACTGATCTACTTCCGCAAGGACATCGGGCGGATCATCGCGGCGTGGCTGAAGTCACTGACGAACAAGGAGATGCGGCGCGACCACGACGCCCAGATGGGCTGGCTGGTGATCGTCGGCTCGATCCCGATCGGTGTGCTCGGCCTGACGCTCAAGGACCAGATCGAGGGCCCGTTCCGCGATCTGCGCATCACGGCGACCATGCTGATCGTCGTCGGCATCGTCATCGGCGTCGCCGACCGGCTGGCCGCACGCGACGAGTCGGGCGGTCGGCACCGCGCCGCCAAGCAGCGCAAGGGGCTCGAGTCCCTGAACGTGAAGGACGGCCTGATCTTCGGCCTGTGCCAGTCCGCGGCGCTCATCCCCGGAGTCTCCCGCTCCGGCGCCACCATCAGCGGCGGCCTCTTCATGGGCTACACACGCGAGTCCGCGGCCCGCTACTCCTTCCTCCTCGCGATCCCCGCCGTCCTCGCCTCCGGCCTCTTCGAGCTGAAGGACGCGATGGAGAGCGACCATGTCTCCTGGGGTCCGACGATCTTCGCCACGGTGATCGCCTTCGCGACCGGTTACGCGGTCATCGCGTGGTTCATGAAGTTCATCAGTACCAAATCGTTCATGCCGTTCGTCTACTACCGCGTGATCCTCGGTGTGGCGGTGATTGTGCTGGTCAGCATGGGTGCGCTGAGCCCGCACGCGGGCGAATCCGGCGGCTGAACCAGGGCCACACAGGTAGCGCCATCCAGCATTTCCTAGCGCCTGATTGCAGCACCACGCCATGATCATCTCCCACTCGTCTCCCAGTCATCTCCCACCGGGGAGGCGGGAGACACCCCACCAGGACGTGTGCGTCCGCAAAGTAGCGGATGACGCCGTGTCCCAGGCAGCACCCGGTGACGTCGTCCAGTGCCGCGGCCGTGAGGATGAGCCGGCCGAGGCGCATCTCCACGTCCTCCCACTGGTGCGTCACCTCGGCTGACTCACCGTGCGGGCCCGTGCCCAGTGCCCCGCACACGGCGATGGCGATCTCGCCCAGGTCCCCGTTGATCGCGAGGACCTGGAGGAGCCGGGTCTCCCCGGCGGCCCTGGTCTCCTCCTCCACGCGTCCCTGGAGCTGGTGATCCACGACGGCCGCGCCATCTCCGCTCACGGTGTCCAGGGCGACCGCGGCCGTCACGATGACGTCCGCGAGCTCCTTCGACACGCCCCCGAGCGAGGCGCCCTTCCGCGGGTTGGCGCCGAGCGCGCCGTGACGGCCTCCGCGACCTCGCCCAGCTCCTGACAGGGCGCAACGAACTGCCCGAACCACAGGACGAGACCGGCGGCAGCATGCGGTGGTCCGTGCCGGTCGCACAGGACTGGGCCGAGAACTACCGCCGCAACAACGGCCCCGCAGCCCTGCTGTCGTCGACCACCGTGTACGACACCGCCCAGCCCGCCGGCCTCGTGGCCGACCACAACCGGCTGCGCCGCGTCTTCCACGAAACCTTGACCGAACAACGCCACAGCGGCGGCAAACGACGAGCGCCCTACATGAAGGGCGACCCCGCGCAGAGCGCCACCGACGATCTCGCGTGGGACGCGGCAGCCGCCCTCATGTACGGCAGCAACCAAGGCCTCGTCCCTCACGGCCCCGTACGTGACGTGCTGGTCGAGGCCATCCTCGGCCGCCTGGCCGAAGACGCCGGACGAAACAGCAGCGAGGGCGAAACCCAGGAGGACATCGCTCTGTCCGACCTGTCCGGCGGCACGGTGAAGCTGCTCACCTGGTACCTCCGGCACCGGCCCGGCGACAGCGCGAACCTCCTCGGGGCGATCTGCCTCAAGGCCCGCGTGCGCCTGGGCCTTGCTCCCGCCCAGGTCGGCAGCCTGCTCCGCCGGTCCTTCCACCTGGACAGCGGCCTCGACGGCCAGACCATCGACACCCTGCTGGACATGGCCCTGGCCCCGTCCGCATCCGGCTACCGCAAGCACTAGGGACCGCGGGCAGGCACCGGAGCTGAGCTTGTCTTTTAACCTCTGTGCGCTTGTGTCTGCGGGTGCCTCTCCGTAGGGCGCGGTTTCTGATCACGTGGAAGGGGAGACCTGCTCGCGCACCCATCCGGGATCGGGGTTGGTGTGTGGCTGGCCCATCACGACGGCGGTCGGCACGGTCTCGTTGCCGTCGTTGACTGCTCTCACCGCTGCGGCTCCTGCCGGGTCGCGCCAGATGTTGACCCAGTGCAACTGGCGGGCGCTGCGGCCCAGCCGGATGCGCAGTCGTATGCAGTACTTGCAGCCCGGCCGCCAGAAGACGACCGGTCGGCCGTCGACCGCGCTGCGGAGCTGTGCCTCCTGCGCACCGGTCGACCTCGGGAAGATCAGGGGTGAGTTCACGCCGGCGAGCGCCAGGAACGCCAGTAGGAGTGCTGCGGCTGTGCCGGGGCTCCCCTTGAAGATCTGCCCAGCCGCGACGGCTGAGCCGCTGAGTACAAGCAGCATCGGCAAGATCCAAGCGCGCATCATGGTGATGCAGGCTACCGATGAGTCGAAATGCTCCTCGAACTAGGCCGATCACCTGGGCATTCGCCGGACAGGCGGACGGCCCCCGCATGAGCATGCGTTCCGTCACAGAACCGCACTCATACGAAGGCCGCAGGGGTGAGTCTGCTGCACCACGATGCCCAACGCGACGCATTCGACTTCACGTCCCACTTTCGGGAGGACTTCTACGAATGCCTGACCCGGCGCGGTGACACGTTGTTCGAAGTCACGGACGCGATGCTCTGCGAGAACGGGCCGGTGACCTCGCCGGTCGGCCTGACGCTGCTGGCTGAACACCGGCGTGGGCACGGCGCGTTGTACGACGCGCTCAACCAGGGCCGCATCGACGCGGACAGGCTGCGCAAGGCACTGGCCGTGCTGCCGCAGCCCAAGGCCGCCGACGGGCGCCTGGTCCTGGCCGTCGATGTCTCGCCGTGGCTGCGTCCGGACGCGCCGACCAGCCCGGACCGTCTGTTCTGCCACGTCTACGGACGCTCGGGACGCTCCAGCGACCAGTTCGTTCCCGGCTGGCCGTACTCGTTCGTCGCCGCGCTGGAGACGGGCCGCACCTCGTGGTGCCAGCTGCTGGACGCGGTCCGCCTCGGCCCCGACGATGATGTCGCCGAGGTCACCGCCCGGCAGGTCCACCGCGTCGTGAACGACTTGATCGGCCAGGGCCAGTGGGAGGACGGCGACCCGGACATCCTGGTCGTCTTCGACGCCGGCTACGACGCCCCGCGCATGGCCTGCCTCGTCGACGGCCTGCCCGTCGAGGTGCTGGGCCGGATGCGTGCGGACCGTGTCATGCGACGGCCGGCACCCTCACTCAAGGAGTACGCCCTGGCCTATCCCCAGGGCGGGCGTCCGCCGAAGCACGGCAAGGAGTTCCGCTTCGCCAGGCCCGGCACCTGGGGCGAACCCGACGCGGAGACAGTGCAGGTCACCGACCGCTACGGCACCGCCCAGGCCATGGCCTGGGACCGCATCCACCCCCGGCTCACCACCCGCAGCGCGTGGATCGACCACGACGGCGAACTCCCCATCATCGAGGGCACCCTCATCCGCCTCCAGGTGGACCATCTGCCCGGCGGAGGTGACCCGCTGCCCGTCTGGCTGTGGTCCTCCAAGACCGGCATGACCAGCGAGGACGTCGACCTGCGGTGGCAAGCGTTCTTGAGGCGTTTCGATCTTGAACATACTTTCCGTTTTGTGAAGCAGACGCTCGGCTGGACCCGTCCCAGGCTCCGTAGTCCCGAGACCGCGGACCGGTGGACGTGGCTCGTGATCGCGGCGCATACCCAGCTCCGGCTCACCCGCAAGGCCGCGGCCGATCTCCGCCGCCCCTGGGAGAAGCCGGCCGAGCCCGCACGGCTCACCCCTGCCCGCGTCCGCCGGGGGTTCAGGAACCTCCGCCCTCACCTGCACAGTCCGGCCCGTGCGCCCAAACCCTCAACTCCCGGCCCAGGACGCCCACTTGGCTCGAAGAACCGGCGACCCGCCACCCGTTACGACGTGGGCAAATCGACCAGGCGCCCCGAAAGCATCGCTGAACGTAATCAGCCCAAAGCCCGCAAACCATAAAAAACAAGCTGATGCGGCAGCAGAGCCGTCGTCACCCGGCACGGGCGAGGGGAACGGTCATCGAGAGCAGCGCAGCGTCAGACACCCGAGCATCCCCGGGAGTTGTAGTCCAGGGCGACCTGCGGGTGCCACTCTGGACAGCATGACCGAACCCCCGCCTCCTCGAACCTCCGATGCCGAGCCGGCCGACCTGGCAGCCCTTCGTGGCGTCCGGATGAACCAGATGGTGGACGAGCTGTACCAGTGGCGCGCCCACCGGGACCACATCGAGTCGCACCTGATGGACGAGTACAACGGCGGCATCACCGATCCCGATCTGGCCCCCGTCCGCCTGGTCGACCTCGCCGCCAGTCCCGACCTTGAGCATCCCGTCATGTGTGGCATGCTGCGCGAACTCGGCGAGATCGCCTCCGAGTTCGCCGGCCAGCGGCCTGGCGCCCGGCACGGTACGTGTCTGAGCGGCATGGCCCCCGACCACTCGCCCCGCCACGACGCAGGTCATCCAGGTGACCGCCGGTTGGTGGAGCCTGGCCGCCCGGCATCCCGGCGGCCCTGCGTTGCTCTCATGGACGGCTCCGGCCTGTACGACATGACCGCTGCTCCCGACATCGCCAGCCTGCTGGACACCCTCGTGGCGGTCGCGGTCGAGGAGCCGCTGCCCTGACCGTGCGGCACCTGCGGACATCCGCGCCGTGCCCGCGAGTTCGGCGAGACGGATACTTCGGCGGCCCGGCGAAGATCCCTGGGTCTGCGATCACTGCGAAGCAGTCACCACCGGGGGCCGGTAGGGGTCCCACGCCGACGATCACGCCCTGAGGCACCCACCTTGGTACGTGATACGGGTGCGGTGCAATGAGGGCATCACGGCGCTTCTTCGAGACTGATGCCGTCCGGCGGGTTCTGCCAGGCCTTCCAGTGCAGGACGATCCCGTCGTCGTCCAGGCACCGGGTGCAGGTGCGGGGCCGGCACGCAGTTCGACCTTGGTCGGGAACGCGCGGACAAGTTGACGCTTGCGGTGGGGACTGCGGGCGGCTCGTCGGTTCCACCAGGCGGCCCCGGTACCGTGCCGCTCGAGGCACCTCCACACGCATACCGCACCGTCAGTTCAACCCGGGTCGCACGCTGCCGCGGTCGTGGACCGGGTGAAAGTCCCACTGCACCGGCGCCGAGGACAGCGCGTCAGTCAGCCCGACCCTGTCCACCGCGCGGGGATCCCTGGTCACGGGGGGGCACAGATGGACCTGACGATCACCATGAAGGGCGCATCGGAGGACTTGACAGTGGCGTCGGTTGCGTGGTTCGGCGTGTGGCTTCGGGCGCGGACTTGCACACTTACCTAAAACACACTTCACGCGACTAGCGTGCGGACCATGAAGTACACGCAGCTCGGACGCACGGGACTCAAGGTCAGCCGACTCGTCCTCGGCACCATGAACTTCGGTCCGCACACTGACAAGGCCGACAGCCACGCGATCATGGACGCGGCGCTGGACGCGGGCATCAACTTCTTCGACACGGCGAACGTCTACGGCTGGGGCGAGAACAAGGGCCGTACCGAAAGCATCATCGGCAACTGGTTCGCGAAGGGCGGCGAGCGGCGCGACAAGGTCGTCCTCGCCACCAAGGTCTACGGCAACATGGGCGCGGACGGCGCGGCGTGGCCCAACCACGACAAGCTGTCGGCCGTGAACATCCGGCGGGCAGTCGACGCCTCGCTCACGCGGCTGAAGACCGACTACATCGACGTCTACCAGTTCCACCACATCGACCGGGACACCCCGTTCGAGGAGATCTGGCAGGCGATCGACGTACTGGTCCAGCAGGGGAAGATCCTCTACGCCGGGTCGTCCAACTTCCCGGGCTACAAGATCGCCCAGGCCAACGAGGTCGCCGCCCGGCGCGGCGGCACCATCGGCCTGGTCAGCGAGCAGTGCCTCTACAACCTCTACGAGCGCCGCGCCGAGATGGAGGTCATACCGGCCGCGCAGGAGTACGGCCTCGGTGTCATCCCGTTCTCGCCGCTGCACGGCGGCGCCCTCGGCGGCGTACTGAAGAAGGAGATCGAGGGCGGTCGGCGCGGCGAGGGGCTGGCCGCGGGGAATTTGTCCGGCCCTGAGGTACGCGCGAAGATCCAGGCGTACGAGGACCTGCTCGACAAGCACGGCCTGGAGCCCGGCGAGGCCGCCCTGGCCTGGCTGCTCACCCGCCCCGGCGTGACCGGCCCGATCGTCGGCCCGCGCACGGCGGAGCAGCTCGAATCCGCCCTGCGTGCCGTCGAGTTGGAGCTGAGCGAGGAACTGCTGGCCGGGCTGGACGAGATCTTCCCGGGACCCGGACCCTCTCCGGAGGCCTTCGCCTGGTAGCGGTCGCAGCCTCATTCGTTCCCGAGCGCCGCCACCGTCGTCGGGACGGGGCGGCGCTCGGCCTCCGGCGTGGCTGTCGCGACTGCTGTCCGAGCGCCGCCGCCACCGCGACCAGGACGGACGTCGGCACCAGCGCACCGCCCATGATCCGTTCACGGGATTGGCCCAGGTCATCCTCTCCTCGCACGGCGCCGAGCCGACGCGCTCCTCGCCATGCCGGCCCCGGGGGCGGCCGCCGACGCTCGACGTGGCTCGTCCCCGAGGCGTCGGGCGGCTACGCCGTAGCGAGCGCATGGACGGTGTCGCCCAAGGTGTCCCCCACTTCCTTCCACTCGGTGAGGGGGATCGTCAGGGGTGGCAGGAGCTTCAGTACATGCCCTGATCCCGAGGTCTCGGCGACGATGCCGGTGCGGAACAACGCCTCCCGTATCCGCTCCGCTGTCCCGGGGTCGGGGAATCTCAGTCCGCTCATCGCTCCCTTGCCGACGACTTCGGCGGCACCCGCCGGGAGGGCGTCGGTGATGCTCGCGAGGCTGGTGCGGATCGCGGCGGTCAGATCGGCGGTGTGATCGGTGAAGTTCGGGTCGGTCCAGTGGTCCAGTGCCGCGGAGCCCGCTACGAAGGCGAGGCCCAGGCCACGGAAGGTGCCGTTGTGCTCGCCGGGGGCCCAACGGTCGATCTCGCGCCGGATCAGCAGCGCCGCCATCGGCAGCCCCATTCCGCTGAGGGACTTCGACAGGCAGACCAGGTCGGGGCGGAGTTCAGGGGCGTCCTCGAAGCTGAAGAAGGTACCGGTGCGTCCGCAGCCCGCCTGGATGTCGTCCACGATGACCAACGTGCCGGTGGTGTCGGCGAGTTCACGGATCCGGGCGAGCCACGCGCGGGGAGCGGTGTGCAGTCCGCCCTCGCCCTGGACCGTCTCCAGCAGGATCGCGGCGGGCCGGGGCGTCGCCGCGCTCGGGCCGAGGGCGTGTTCCAGGGCGGCGAACGGATCAGGCTCGGCCGTGTCGCCGTACGGAAGGATCGTGACATCGGTCAGAGGTACGCCCGCCGCGCCCCGCAGCAGCGGGGAGGTCGTGGCGGCGAGGGCCCCGAGGGACGCGCCGTGGAAGCCTCCGGTGAAGGCGATCACCTCGGTGCGCCCGGTGACCTTGCGGGCCAGCTTCAGGGCGGCCTCGACGGCGAGCGTTCCGGCCGGTCCGGGGAACTGCATCACATAGCCGCCGAGCCCGCGCGGTTCCAGGACGAGGCTGGTGAACCGCTCCAGGAAGTCGGCCTTGGCCGTGGTGTGCAGGTCCAGCGACTGCACCGGGCCGCCGGCCGTGAGGTAGGCCGTCACCCGTTCGACGATCCCGGGCGGGTTGTGGCCGTAGTTGAGCGAGCCGGCCCCGCACAGCAGGTCGACGTAGCGGCGTCCGGAGGTGTCCCACAGATGGTGTCCGGCGGCTCGTTCGAAGACCACCGGGAAGTCGCGGCAGTAGCTGCGTACGTTCGACTCGTGACGTTCGAACACCGCGAGGGGCGTCCGGTCGGTCTCGGTCATGTCAGCACGTACCTTTCATGTCAACGGTTGTCGTAACGCGTCGCGGGCCGACGTCACTTGAGGTGTCACTTGACCAGCACCGTTCCGTCACCGGGACGGTGGTCGCGGGAACGGCGCAGGTCGCTGAAGGCGAAGGTCCGCTGGAGCCAGCGGTCGCGGCCGTCGTAGCGCGGGGTGAACGCGGAACGGCCGTGCAGGGTGACGCGGTTGTCGACGACGGCCAGGTCGCCGGGGCGCAGCAGCACCCCGGTGTACGTGCGGTGCGCCACCTCGGCCAGTTCGGCGAGGGCGGCCCGGCCTTCGGAGGTCACGGCCTTGGTGGCCGCCTCGTCGAAGCACCAGTCGGGGTCGTCCGGGTCGCCGGTCAGCACGGCGTGCGCGGTGCCCTCGCCGGCCGGGCCGAAGGACGGCGGCGCCTCGGTGACGTACTCGGGCCTGCCGAGCGCCTCCCGGGTGCCGGGTGTCAGCAGCGGCAGGACGCGCCGGACGCAGCTGGTACGCAGTTCGGCCGTGCCCTCGTGGTCGGGGCGCAGGCACAGCAGCATGACGTAGTCGGGGCGGTGGGGGTGGAAGGCGTTCTCGGTGTGGAAGGTGAGTTCGACCGAGCCGACGTTGCCCTGGACCGCCTCCTGACCGGGCACCGGCACGACGTCCTGGACGAGGGCGCCGGACTTCTCCGCCGCGAACGCGGCCGGGTCTCCGAGCCCGGCCGCGAACAGCAGCAGCATCGCCGCCGCGAGGGACGGGGTGTGCTGGACCGAGCCCTTCGCCATCGGGGTCGGCGGCAGGTGCGCGGCGCCGATGGGGAGCCTCCGGAGTACGAGGGCGCCGTCGGGGCCCGAATGCCTGCGGAACTCCCGCACGGTGCGTCGTATTTCGGCGGGGGCGTCCTCCCAGGCGCGCCGGGCGAGGGCCACCCATGCCGGGTCGTCGACCCGCTCACCCGCCTGGTCCAGCACTTCCGCCGCCACATGGCCGAGCCGGGCCAGGGTGTGGGCGCCGTACCGCACCGTGCCGTCGGTGCTCGCCGGGGCGTACGGTGCCTGCGTCATGTCGACGCTGCTCACGTGCGTGTTCCCTTCTCTCCGTCGCGTCCGCGTCACTCTCCCCCACGCTCGAACCGGCTTCGCTCGGCTCGCGCGGGGGCACCCCCATTGGCCCGGACGAGGCTTTTGGGGCGCAGGTCGGTCCACTCGCGTTCGATGTACTCCAGGCAGGCGGTGCGGCTGTCCGGGCCGAAGACGGTGGTCCAGCCGGCGGGTACGGCGGTGAAGTCGGGCCACAGCGAGTGCTGGCCCTCGTCGTTGGCCAGGACCCGGTAGGTGCCGTCGGGGTTCTCGAAGGGGTTGGTCATGACAGGTCGGTGTTCCTTTCGGGAGCCGGGAGGCGCTTCGCCTCCCGGTGTGGGGAGTCGGGCCACGGTTCCGCCCGGTGGTCCGGGCGGTGTGGCCGGTCGTCAGGCCGATGGGGAGGACGGCGCACGGGGACTCGCGCGAGGTGCTCCAAGGAAGCCGGATCACCGAGGCCGGTCCGCGCGGCTCGCCTCACCGTTCGACGAAGTCCCAGTAGCGGGAGATCGCGGCCTCGTCGATGTCCGGGATCGCGACCGCCAGATCCCGCAGCCGCTGCAGCGTCCTGTCGTTCTCGAACTCCAGGGTCGGCTGCTGCGGGTCCGGTGCGTTCCTCGCGTGCTCTTCGAGATACACCTGGTAGGGCAGGATCGACAGGTCCTGTCCCCGTTCGCTCGCACGCCGCAGGCAGTGCAGCCACTCGGTGAGCGGGACCGGTTCGGAGGCCGTCCCGTGCATCCGGTCATAGCCGCTCATGAAGACACCGGCTCCGACCCTGCGCGGGTGGTGGAGGTGGTGCACACTGGCGGTTCCCGTCCCGGTCAGGATCAGCCCGACGACGGCGCGGGCCAGGACATCGACGGGGAGCAGCGCTTCCTCCAGATCCGGTCCGACCGGATGGCGACCGAGCGCGGCGCAACTGGTGAGCAGCCGGGAGAACATGTCGTCCGGACTGACGGCACCGGTCGAGGTGTGTGCCCAGATGCGGCCGAGCCGGTGTATGCCGCCGGTGGCTCCCCGCTCGAAGGCACGCTCCACGAGCCGGTCCGCGACCCACTTGCTCGCCGCGTACCCGTTCCCGAACGGGTGTTTCTCACCGTCGGTCGGTGAATCCTCCGTGACCAGCCGGGAGCCTTGGCCGGGCCCGAACACGCCGAGGGTGGAGAGGTGGTGGAACGCTTTCGGCCGGCCTTCGGCGGCCAGGCGCAGCAGGGTTCGGGTGCCCTCCACGTTGGCCGGTTTCAGCAGGGTGTACGGGGAGAGGTGATGGACGTGTGCGCCGCTGTGGACGATCGTGTCGACCCGCTCGCGCAGCCTCGCCCAGTGCGCGGGGGCGAGGCCGAGGCCCTCTGCCGCCAGGTCGCCCAGGACGACGTTCAGCCGCGGATCGTCCGGCGTCGGCCCGAGGTCGATGCCGTAGCGCCGCAGGGCCCCGGTCAGCCGCTCGCCCGCCTCGGCGTCGGTCCGCGCACGGACGAGGCAGTGCACCCGCGCCGATGTCCGCTCCAGCAGCTCGGCCAGGAGGAAGGCTCCGACGAACCCTGTGGCCCCGGTCAGCAGGATCTCCCGAGGACCACCGGCATGCGGGTCGGCATGCGGCACGCCGGGCAGGCCGGCGGGGGATGTACCGGACGTGAAGCGCAGGTCGGGACTCAGCTCGGCTTCCGAGTCCGGCACCCACGACGAGGCGTGCGGGCCGCCCTCCGTGAGGCGGCGGGCCAGTCCCTCCGGGGTCGGTGCTTCGAGAAGCGCCGACAGGCTGAAGCGGACCGCCAGCGTCTCACCGATGCGGCCGGCCAGACGGACGGCGAGCAGGGAGTGACCGCCCAGCGCGAAGAAGTCGTCGTCGGCGGAGACCTCGGGCACCCCCAGTACCTCGGCGAACAGCCCGCACAGCACGGCCTCCCGTTCGGTCCGCGGCGCCCGGCCGGTACCGGCGGCGGTGTCCGGCGGGGCGGGCAGTGCCCTGCGGTCGAGCTTGCCGTTGGCGTTCAGCGGGATGGCGTCGACCTCGACGAACGCGGACGGTACGAGGTGGGCGGGGAGGACGGTGGCGAGCCGGGCCTTCAACTCCTCGGCCGCCAACCGTGTTTCGGCGACGAAGTACGCGACCAGCCGCTGGTCGCCGGGGCGGTCCTCGCGGGCGATCACGGCGGCTCGGGCCACGCCGTCGAGCGCGGTGAGCGCGGTCTCGATCTCCCCGGGCTCGATCCGGTAGCCCCGGATCTTGACCTGGTCGTCGACGCGTCCGGCGTACTCCAGCACCCCGGCGCGGTTCCATCGGGCCCGGTCGCCCACCCGGTACATCCGGGTGCCGGGCGGGCCGTACGGGTCGGCGACGAAGCGTTCGGCGCTCTGACCGGGCCGGCCGGCGTAGCCGCGGGCGAGTCCGGCGCCGGCGAGGTACAGCTCGCCCCACACACCGTCCGGGACGGGCTGGAGGCGCTCGTCGAGCACGTACACGCGCGCGCCCGCGATGGGGCGGCCGATGGGCACCGGCCCGGCGGCGAGGTCGTCGTCCGGTTCGAGCCGGTGGACGACACAGCCGACGGTCGCCTCGGTCGGGCCGTACTCGTTGATCACCACGGCCTTGGGGTGCCTCTCGCGCCACGCCTGCAGGGCGGTGCCGTCGAGTGCCTCGCCGCCGATGACCAGGTTCCGGGCGTCGCTGACGCGGTCGGGCAGCGACTCCAGCAGCCGTAGATGGCTCGGGGTGACCTTGAGCAGGTCCGGGGTCGGTGTGTCCTCGTCCAGTTCCCCGAACCGCACCCGGCCGCCGGTGATCAGCGGAGTGAACAGCGTGGTCACCGGCATGTCGAAGGCGAGGGAGGTGTGGACCAGGGACTCGCCCGATGCGGCGGGGTACATCGCCGCGGCCTCGCTCAAGTAGGCGGCGAGCGAACCGTGTTCGACGACCACTCCCTTCGGGCGGCCCGTCGATCCGGAGGTGTAGATCAGGTAGGCGGCCTGGTGAGGGTGCACCTGGACCGACAGGTCACCGTCGGCGCCGGTGTCCGGGGCTGCGGCGAGCGCGTCCTCGTCGAGGACGGTCGCGGCGCCCGCGTCGGCGACAAGGGCGTCGATCCGCGCCTGCGGGTTGGCCGGGTCGATCGGCAGGTAGGCGGCCCCGGTCTTCAGTACCGCGAGCAGCGCCACGATCACCTCCGGGCGGCGCGGCAGGACCACGGCGACGACGGTCTCCGGTCCGGCCCCGAGCGCGGCCAGATGCCGGGCGAGCCGGTTCGCGCGACGGTTCAGCTCGTCGTACGTCAGCTCCGTACCGTCCGCGACGACGGCCACGGCGTGCGGAGTGTGCGCCACCTGGGCTTCGAACATCTCCGGCAGCGAGGACCCCGGCAGCGGCCGGGCGGTGTCGTTGCGGCGGACGAGCGCGTCCTCGCGTTCGGCGGGGGTGAGGAGGGGCAGGGCGTGCAGGGGGCGCGCCGGGTCGGCGGTCACCTCCTGGAGCAGGCGCAGATAGCGGGCTGCGACACGCTCGGCGGTGGCGCGGTCGAACAGGTCGGAGGCGTACTCGACCGATCCGGACCAGCCGCCGTCGGCGGTCTCGACGAGCGTCAGCGACAGGTCGAACTTGGCCCGGTCGCCCGCCACGTCTTCGACGGTCACGTCAAGACCGGGCAGCGTGGGTGTGATCGCCTCCTGGTTGAGCGTCAGCATGACCTGGAACAGGGGGTGCCGTGAGCGCGAGCGCGCCGGATTGAGGACCTCGACCAGCCGCTCGAACGGCACGTCGGTGTGGTCGTACGCCGCCACGTCCGCCGCGCGCACCCGGTCGAGGAGTTCCTCGAACGTGGGGTCGCCGGAGGTGTCGACGCGCAGGACCAGCGTGTTGGCGAAGAGTCCGACGAGGTCTTCGAGCGCGGTGTCCGGGCGGCCTTCGACGGGCGTGCCGAGCACGATGTCGTCACCGGCGCCGAGTCGGTTCAGCAGGGTGACGAGCGTGGCGTGCAGCACCATGAAGGCGCTGGCGCCCCGGTCCCCGCCGAGCGCGTCGATACGGCGGCGCAGCGCGGCCGGCACCGTGAAGGGCACCGTGCCACCGCGCTGGGAGGCGACGGCCGGCCGGGGCCGGTCGGTGGGCAGCTCGATCTGCTCGGGGATCCGGGCCAGCTGCCCGGTCCAGAAGTCGAGCCGGTCGGCCGGCAGTTCCCGCTCCCACAGCGCGTAGTCGGCGTACTGGAGGGGCAGCGGAGCCCAGTCGGGGGCGCGGCCGGCGAGTCGGGCGGCGTAGGCCGTGGAGAGGTCCTCGGCGAGGGGCCGCATGGAGGCGCCGTCGCCCGCGATGTGGTGCAGGTGCAGCAGCAGGGCGTGTTCCCGGTCCCCGTCCGTGAACAGCATGGCGCGGATGGGCGGTTGGTGGTCCAAGGAGAACGGCGTCCGGGCGGCCTCCGCCAGCCCTGCGGCGAAGCCGGCCGGGTCGGACGAGAGGGTCTCGAAGCGCGGTTCGGTGTCGACGACGACCTGGTGCGGTCCGTCCGGACCGTCGGCGATCACCGTGCGCAGCACTTCGTGCCGTCGGACCACGTCGCCGAAGGCGTCCCGCAGGGCGTCCCGGTCGAGGGCGCCCGTCATGCGCAGGACGACGGGGATGGTGTACGTCTGCGCGGGGCCGTCGAGCCGGTCGAGGAACCACATCCGCCGCTGTGCCGCCGACAGTGGCACTCGCTCGGGCCGATCGGACCCTTCGCGCCGGACGAGCGGCGGCCGCGAGGCCTTCGCCGGCCGGGCCGACAGCAGTTCGGCGAGCCGGGCGACGGTTGCGTGCTCGAAGACCTCCCGGATGGACAGCTCGGCGCCGAGGTCGGTCCGGACGCGGTTGACCAGCCGTGCGACGAGCAGGGAGTGGCCGCCGAGGCGGAAGAAGTCGTCGTCGGCGCCCACGTCGGGCACTCCGAGGACGGCCGCGAAGAGGTCCGCCACGCGCCGCTCGATGCCCTCGGCGGGCGGTCGGCCCGGGCCCTCGGGCTTGAGGTCCGGGGCCGGCAGCGCCTTGCGGGCGATCTTGCCGTTGGCGGTCAGCGGCAGGGTGTCCAGCACGACGAAGGCGGCGGGGACCATGTAGTCGGGCAGCGCCCGTGCGGCGGCGGCGCGCAGGGCCGCCGGGTCCGCCGGACGATCCGGCTCGGGCACCACGTAGGCGACGAGGCGCTTGTCGCCAGGGGCGTTTTCGCGGACGACCACCGCGGCCGCGTCGATGCCCGGCTGTGCCGTCAGGACGGCCTCCACCTCGCCGAGTTCGATGCGGAAGCCGCGGATCTTGACCTGGTCGTCCACGCGGCTGACGAACTCCAGCAGCCCGGCGGCCGTCCAGCGGGCCAGGTCGCCGGTGCGGTACATCCGGGAGCCGGGCGGGCCGTACGGGTTGGCGACGAAACGCCCGGAGGTCAGGCCGGGGCGTCCGTGGTAGCCGCGGGTGACGAGGTCGCCCGCGACGTACAGTTCACCGGCGGTGCCGACGGGCGCGGGACGCAGCAGCGCGTCCAGCACGTACATCTGGGTGTTCCAGGCGGGCGTGCCGATGGTGATGACGCCGGGCGGCACGGGGTCGCCGGGTTCGATGCGGAACAGGCTGCAGCCGATCGTGGTCTCGGTGGGGCCGTACTCGTTGAGGACGGTCACCCCGGGGTTGCGGGCGCGCCAGGCGTCCAGCACGTCACCGAGCAACGACTCCCCGCCGAGGACGAGTTGATCCTGCGGCGAGTACTCCTCGGGCACCGCGCCGAGCAGGTGCAGATGGCTGGGGGTGGCCTTGACGAAGTCGGGCCGGGTGACGCGGGCGTCCGGGTCGGGGCCGCTGGAGGTCCAGCGGACCAGTTCCACGGTGCCGCCGGAGATCAGCGGGCCGAACATGCCGGTGGCGGTGAGGTCGAACGAGACCGGCGAGTGCACCAGGACGCGGCGACGCAGGCTCGCGTACTCAGCCGTCGCCCACGCCAGGTAGGCGACGAGCGAGCGGTGTTCGACGACGACCGCCTTGGGGCGCCCGGTCGAGCCCGAGGTGAAGATGACGAACGCGGCGTGCTCAGGCCGACGGACCACTTCGGTGAGGGGGACGGACGGCTGTTCGGCGAGCGCAGGATCGTCCGCCAGAACGACAGCCGCGCCGGTCAACGGCCGTACGACATCGGCCAGTTCCGCCGTGGTGACAACCGCGACCGGCGCGATGTCGCTCAGCATGAAGGCGAGTCGGTCGGCCGGGTGCGCCGGGTCCAGCGGCAGATAGCCGGCCCCCGTCTTCAGGGCGGCCAGCAGGGTCACCGGGATGTTCTCGGAGACCGGCATCAGTACGGCGACGTACCGCTCGGGACCGGTGCCGAGGGCGGCCAGGTGCCGGGCCAGCCGGTCGGCGCGGGCGTCGAGTTCGGCGTACGACAGCTCGGTCGTGCCGAAGACCACCGCGGGGGCGTCCGGCGTACGGGCCACCTGGGCTTCGATCAGGTCGGTGAGGGTCTGTGCTGGCACCTCGTGGGCGGTGGCGTTCCAGTCGGTGAGCAGCAGGCGTCGCTCGTCGTCGTCGACGACGTCGAACTCCCCTACGGGGCGGCCGGGTTCGGCGATGACGTCGGCGAGCAGCCGGGTGAAGCGTTCCGCGATCCGGGCGGCCGAGTCGCGGTCGAACAGGTCGGTGGCGAACTCCAGGAGCCCGCTCACCCCGCCCTCGGGCCTCTCGGTGAGGAAGAACGACAGGTCGAATTTGGCGGCGGGCGAGGCGACCGGCTGCACGCGCGCCGACAGTCCGGGCAGTTCGACGGCGAGGTCGAGGGCCGTCTGCTGGTCGGCGTTGCCAAAGTTCAGGCCGGTCTGGAACAGGGGGTGCCGGGCGGTGGAGCGCACCGGGTTGACGGCTTCCACGAGCCGCTCGAACGGCACGTCCTGGTGGGCGTAGGCGGCCAGGTCGGCGGCCCGCACCCGGCGCAGCACCTCGGTGAAGTCGGGGTCGCCGGTCAGGTCGGTGCGCAGGACGAGGTTGTTGGCGAAGTAGCCGACCAGGGGTGCCAGGGCGTCGTCCGTGCGGTTGGCGACGGGGGAGCCGATGACGATGTCGTCGCCCGCGCCGAGCCGGTGCAGCAGGGTGGCGAGGGCTGCGTGCAGGACCATGAAGACGGTCGTGTGGCGCTCGCGGGCGAGCCGTACGAGGGCCTCGTGGACCTCGGGTGCGACGGCGAAGGGCACGGTGTCGCCGCGGTGGGTGGGGACGGCGGGCCGGGGCCGGTCGAAGGGCAGCTCCATCTGTTCGGGCAGTCCGGCGAGCGTGGCCCGCCAGTGGTCGAGCTGCCGGGACAGGACGCTGTCCAGGTCGTCGGACTCCCCCAGGGTCTGCCGCTGCCACACCGCGAAGTCGGCGTACTGGACGGGCAGTTGAGCCCAGCCGGGTTCCTCGCCCTTCGTCCGGGCCGCATAGGCGGTGGCGAGGTCGCGTGCGAGCGGGGCCATGGAGGCGCCGTCACCGGCGATGTGGTGCAGGACGAGGAGCAGGACGTAAGCGCTCTCGCCGAGGTCGAACAGGGTGGCCCGCAGTGGCGGTCGGGTGACGAGGTCGAACGGGGTGCGGACCTCCTGCGCCAGCCGTTCGGCGAGACCCTCCTCGTCCACGCTCACCACGCTGAGCGGCGGCACCGACGGCAGCACGACCTGGTGGGGGCCGTGTCCGTCCTCGGCGAAGACCGTGCGCAGGGCCTCGTGCCGCGCGGCCAGGTCGTCCAGGGCGGCGGTGAGCGCGGCCACGTCGAGGTCGCCGGTCAGGCGTAGCGCGACCGGCAGGTTGTACGTCGGGGACGGGCCCTCGAAGCGGTGCAGGAACCACAGCCGCTCCTGGGCATACGAAAGCGGCAGGCGCCCCTCTCGTGGCTGGGCCGTGATGCCGGTGCGGCGCGGTCCGCTCCCGGCGAGCCGGGCCGCGAGCTTCGCCACGGTCGTCGCCTCGAACAGCACCGAGAGTTCGATGTCGACGTCGAGGGCGGCGCGGATACGGCCGGCCAGCCGGGTGACCAGCAGGGAATGGCCGCCGAGCGAGAAGAAGTCGTCGTCGATCGACACCTCGGGCACACCGAGCACCTCGGCGAACAGGCCGCACAGGATCTCCTCCTGCGGGGTGCGCGGCGCTCGCCCGCCGGTGTGGGCGAGGTCGGGGACCGGCAGGGCCCCCCGGTCGAGCTTGCCGTTCGGGGTGAGCGGCAGCTCCTCCAGGGTGACGATCTGGGCCGGGACCATGTACTCGGGCAGCCGGGCGGCGAGCCGGTCGCGGATGTCGTCGGCGGCGTCGAGCGGGGCGATCGGGTCGGCGGGGACGACGTAGCCGACGAGCCACTGGCCGTGGACGGCCGCGGCGGCCTGGGTGACGGCCGGGTGGTCGACCAGCGCGTCCTCGATCTCGCCGAGTTCGACCCGGAAGCCGCGCAGCTTGACCTGGTTGTCGGCGCGGCCGAGGTACTCCAGCTCGCCGTCCGCCGTCCAGCGGGCCACGTCGCCCGTGCGGTACATGCGGGTGCCGGGCGGGCCGTAGGGGCTCGCGACGAACCGTTCGGCGGTCAGGGCGGGCCGGTCGAGGTAGCCGCGGGCCAGCTGGACGCCCTCGACGTACAGTTCGCCGGGCACGCCGGGGGCGACCGGCGCCAGCGTCGCGTCGAGGACGTACGCACGGGTGTTGGCGACGGGGCCGCCGATCAGCACGGTCTCGGTGTCGGGCGGCGCGGCCCAGGCGGTGACGTCGACGGCGGCCTCGGTCGGACCGTAGGCGTTGAGCAGCACGGCGGCCTCGTCCTGCGCGTACTCGTGGAATCGGCGGACCAGCTCGGCGGGCAGGGCCTCGTCGCCGGAGACGACCAGGCGGACGGAGTCCGGCAGCCGGGTCTCGGCCAGGTAGGCGCCGAGCATGGACGCGCTGAGGTGGACGACGCCGACGGACTCCTCGCTCATCAGCCGCTCCAGGTAGAGCGGGTCGCGGTGGCCGTCGGGCCGGGCCACGACGAGGGTGCCGCCGTACATCAGGGTCCAGAAGACCTCCCACACCGACACGTCGAAGCTGACCGGGGTGGACTGCAGCACCCGCTCGCCGGCCGCGAGTCGGTGGTCGCGCTGCATCCACCACAGCCGGTTCGCCATGCCCGCGTAGGTGTTGACGGTGCCCTTGGGCCGGCCGGTGGAGCCGGAGGTGTAGATGACGTACGCGGCGTTGTCGCCGCGGGTCGTCACCCCGGGGTTCTGCGTGGGCCCCTCGGCGTCTGGGGAGATGCGCTCGAAGCCGTCCGCGTCCCGGTCGGAGATCAGCAGCCGGGCGCCGGAGTCGTCGAGGATGTACGCGATGCGGTCGGCCGGGTAGCCGGTGTCGATCGGCACGTACGCGGCGCCCGCCTTGATCACCGCCCACAGGGCCACCATCAGGTCGACCGAGCGCGGCAGCATCACGGCGACCCGTGACTCGGGTCCGACGCCCCGTGCGCGCAGGGCGTGTGCGAGCCGGTTCACCCGGGTGTTGAACTCGCCGTACGTGACCCGGTCGCCCTCGAAGAGGATCGCCTCGGCGTCCGGGTTCCGCAGCGCGTGCGCCTCGAACAGCTCGACCGCCGAACCCTCGCCGTCGAACGTCACGGCGGTGTCGTTCCAGCCGTGCAGGACGAGGGCGCGGTCGTCGGCGCCGAGGACGTCCACCTGGGACAGCCGCTGTCCGGGGTCGGCGGTGACGCCCTTCAGGACGCGTACGAAGCGGGCGGCGAAGCTCTGCGCGGTCCGGCGGTCGTACAGGTCGGTGGCGTACTCCAGGCGGCACAGCAGCCCGCCGTCCTCGTGGACGTGGCAGTCGAAGTGCACGTCGAACTTGGCGGTGCCGCTGGTCACCGGGCCGGGGTCGGCGGTGACGCCGGGCAGGTCGAAGCGGGCCTCGGTGAGGTCGAGCCAGGCCAGCATGACCTGGAAGAAGGCGTGCCGGGAGCGGGAGCGCTCCGGGTTGAGCTCCTCCACGAGGCGCTCGAAGGGCACGCCCTGGTGGGCGTAGGCGGCCAGGCCCGTCTCGCGGACGCGGTCCAGCAGTTCCTCGAAGGTCGGGTCGCCGGAGGTGTCCATGCGGTAGACGAGGGTGTTGATGAAGACGCCGACGACGTCGTCGAGCACCGAGTCGGGCCGGTCGGCGATCACACCGCCGAGGGGGATGTCCTCGCCGGCGCCGAGCCGGGTCAGCAGCAGGGACACGGTGGCCTGGAGGATCATGAACGGGGTCGTGCGGGTGCGGCCGGCCAGGTCCAGCATCCGCTGGTAGAGCTCCGCGTCGACGGGGAACTCCACGTGGTCGCCGCGGTGGGTGGCCACGGCCGGGCGGGGCCGGTCGCCGGGGAAGGTGACCTCGGGCGGGAGGCCGTCGAGGTGCTCTTTCCAGTAGTCGATCTGGCGCGGGAGGTCCGCGGCGAGCGTCTCGCGCTGCCAGATCGCGAAGTCCGGGTACTGGACGGTGAGTTCGGGGAACCGGGGCGCGTCGCCGTCGACCCGCGCCCGGTAGGCGGCGGACAGGTCCTCGGTGAGGGGCCGCAGCGAGGCTCCGTCGGTGGCGATGTGGTGCACCACGAGGAGCAGGACGTGGCTGTCCGGTCCGGTCGGGTAGAGCGTGGCCCGCAGCGGCAGGTCGCGGGTGAGGTCGAAGGGGCGGGCGGCGGAGGCGGCGAGGTCGGGGGCGGGACCCGCGTCGCGTACGACGTCCATGGTGAAGCCGGTGTCCGGGGGCAGGACGACCTGGTGCGGGCCGTCGGCGTCTTCCGGGTACAGGGTGCGCAGTGCCTCGTGGCGGGCGACCAGGTCGGCGAGCGCGGCACCGAGCGCGTCCGCGTCGAGCGGGCCGGTGAGCCGGACCTGGATGGGGATGTTGTACGTCCCCGAGGCGCCCTGAAGCCGCTGGAGGAACCACATGCGTTCCTGGGCGAACGACAGCGGGACGCGGCCGGGCCGCTCCTCGGCCGTGATCCGCTTGGCCTGCGGGGCCAGCCGGGTCAGCCGTTCGGCGACGCCGGCGACGGTCGGGCCGGCGAAGACGTCCCGCAGGGACAGGTCGACGCCGAACTCGTCGCGGACGCGGTGGACGAGGCGGATCATCAGGATCGAGGTGCCGCCGAGCGCGAAGAACTCGTCGTGCACGCCGACCCGTTCGACGCCGAGCACGTCGGCGACGATGGCGCACAGCTTCTGCTCCTCCGGCGAGCGGGGATCGCCGCCCGTGACGGTGGCCGCGGCCTTCGCGGGGGCGTCGGCCGTACGGACGCCGGTGACCAGCAGCCGGTCCTCCTCGCTCACAGCGGTCAACGCACCGGTCTTGACGTCGAGTTCGACCGTGGCGCTGCGGAGCAGGTCGACGAGGTGGTCGGCGACGCGTGCGACGGCCGGCGCGTCGAAGGCGCCGGCGAGGTAGGAGAAGCGCAGCCGCAGCCGCTCGCCGGGGAAGACGGACAGGCTGACCGGGTAGTGGGTGCGCTCGACGAGGTCGGCGTGGGCCAGGCGCAGTCCACCGGCCTCGATGCCGTCGTCCATCGGGTAGTTCTCGAAGGCGACGATGGTGTCGAACAGCGCGTCGAAGCCGGACGCGCGCGTCAGCTCGGCCAGGGAGGCGTGCTGGTGGGCGTCGAGCGAACGCTGCTCGTGCTGGACTCGGGCCAGCAGCGCGGACAGGGGCTCGTCGGGGTCGATCCGCACGCGGACCGGCAGGGTGTTGACGAACAGCCCGACCATCGACTCCGCGCCGGACAGCTCGGGCGGGCGCCCGGAGACGGTCGCGCCGAACACGACGTCGTCACGCTCGGTGAAGCCGCTCAGCAGCAGGGCCCACAAGCCCTGTACGACGGTGTTCAGGGTGAGCCGGTGCGCACGGGCGGTCGCCGACAGGCCGTCGGTCAGCGCCTCGGACAGAACCAGTTCGTGGACGCCGTGGCCGCCCGAGGCGCGGTCGGCGGGGGCCAGCAGAGTGGGTGCGGTCAGGCCGGCGAGGTGTTCGCGCCAGGCCTCGCCGGAGGCCTCGTGGTCCTGCCCGCGCTGCCAGGCGAGGTAGTCGCGGTACGGGGTGGCCGGGGGCAGGTCGGCGCCGCCGTACAGGCTGAACAGGTCCCGTACCAGCAGCGGCAGCGACCAGCCGTCCAGCAGCAGGTGATGGTGGGTCAGGACGAGGCGGTTACCGAGAGCGGTGAACCGCAGCAGGGGCGGTCGTACGACGCTGAAGCCGCGCGCCCGGTCCCGGGCGAGGAACGCCTCCACGTCGTCCTCGTCGCGCTCCTCCCACGGCACCTTGACGTCGGCGGGGACGACCTGGACGGGGGCGCCGGCCGAGCGGCTGCGGAAGGCGGCGCGCAGGTTGGGGTGGCGGTGCAGCAGCGCGGTTGCGGCGTTCCTCATCCGCTCGGTGTCGAAGCCGCCGTCGATCTCCAGGACGAGCTGGCCGACGTACGGGTCGTCGGGCTCGTACAGCGCGAGGAAGAGCAGGCCCTCCTGGAGCGGAGAGAGCGGCAGCACGTCGGTGGCGCCGCGGAACCGGTCCAGTTCCTCCTGGGTGATCCGGACGAGGGGTACGTCGGAGACGGTGAGCCCGCCTCGCGTGTGGACGGCGAGTTCGGTGAGGGCCGTCGTCCATGCCTCGGCGAGGGCGCGTACATCGGTCTCGTCGAGAACCCCGGAGGGATAGGTCCACCCGGAGGTGAGCTCGCCGTCGCGGACGTAGGCGTCGATCTGGAGGGCGTGGGTGAGCGCGAGGCCGTCGTCTGCGAGGAGTTCCACGGCCTTCGCGTCGTCGGCGAGGCGCCATCCGCCGAGGTCGGTTGCGTCCAGACGGCCCAGGTAGTTGAAGGAGATCTGGGGCGCGGGCAGGCCGGTGAGGCGGTCGTGGAGCAGGTCGTGGCCGCGGCCGCCGTGCGGGACTGCGCGGAGTTCCTCCTTGGTGCGCTTGAGCAGGGCGGGGCCGGTCTCGGTGCCGGCGGCGAGGCGGACCGGGTGGATGCGGGTGAACCAGCCGACGGTGGTGGACAGGTCCATGCCGTCGGGGAGGTGGTCGCGGCCGTGGCCCTCCAGGTCGACCAGGACCGGTCCCTCGCCCCGGTGGCGCTGTACGGCGGCCGAGAGCGCGGCGAGGAGGATGTCGTCCGGGGTGGCCCGGTAGGCGGCGGGCAGCGTGGTCAGCAGGGTGGCGGTGAGGTCCGTCGGGACGGTGACGGTGATCGAACGGGCGGTGCCGTGGACGTCCTGGGCGGGGTCGAGGGGACGGGCGCCGAGGACGGGTTCCGGGGTGGACGACAGGTCGGTCCACAGCGGGAGTTCGTCGTCGGGGGCCCGGAGGTGGGCGGCCCAGTGGCGCAGGGAGGTTCCGGCCGGGGACAGTTCGCCGTCCGCGAGCGCCTGGGTGAGGTCGGTCAGCAGGATGCGCCAGGACACGCCGTCCACGACCAAGTGGTGGAGCACGAGCAGCAGTCGGCCGGAGGCGAACCACACGGCCCGGACCATCGCACCGTCCTCGGGCGACAGTGCGCGACGGGCGGCCTCCTTGTGCGCGGCCACGTCCTCGTCCTGGGCGCGAGTCAGGCAGTCCTCGGCCCGTACGGCGCCCACGGGCCGGATGTGCCGGCCTCGCATGCGCAGGGCGTCGTGGCGGTCGAGGACGCGTTGGAGGGCCGCACCGAGTCGCTCGTACGACAGGCCGGGCCCGGCGGCCAGGAGGAGGGACTGGGCGAACCCGGCGGTGGGGCCGCCGCGTTCGGCGAGGCGCCGGGCCATCGGCGTCTCCGGGAGCTCGCCGACCGGGTCGTCCTCGACGGGCGCGGGCGCCGGTGCCGTGGTCACCGCGGTGGCGAGCCGGGCGACGGTCGGGTGGTCGAAGACGTCCTGGGGAGTGAGGTGGAGGCCCTGGCGGCGGGCGCGGCTGACGAGCTGGATGGCGTGGATGCTGTCCGCGCCGAGGGCGAACAGGTCGTCGTCCACGCCCAGTTCGGGGCGGTTCAGCAGGTCGGCGGCGAGGGCGTGCAGGGCGTGCTCGGTGGCAGTGCCGGGGGCGCGTCCGCCGGTCGGCCGGGCCGGGGCGGGCAGGGCACGGCGGTCGATCTTGCCGTTGAGGGTGACCGGGATCGACGGCAGGACGTGCACGCTCACGGGCACCATGTGGGCGGGCAGCAGGGTCGCCAGGTGCGCCCGGGGGTCGGTCCTCGGGGTGCCGGTCACATAGCCGACGAGCTGCCGGGCGCCCGCCGCCGAGTCGTGGACGAGGACCACGGCCTGCTCGACTCCGGGCACGGACGCCAGCACGGCCTCGACCTCGGCGGGTTCGACCCGCTGACCGTTGATCTTGATCTGGTCGTCGGCGCGCCCGACGAACTCCAGGTCTCCGTCGGCCCGTCGGCGCACCAGGTCACCGGTGCGGTACATCCGGGTGCCAGCCGGGCCGTAGGGGTCGGCGACGAAGCGCTCGGCGGTCGGGCCGGGGCGGTCGAAGTAGCCGCGGGCGAGCTGGACGCCCGCGAGGTACAGCTCGCCGGTGACGCCGTCAGGGACCGGCTGGAGGGCCGGGTCGAGCACGTAGGCGCGGGAGTTGTGGGTGGGCGTGCCGATGGTGACGGGGACGCCGGGGGCGCAGGCGTGGGAGGTGGCGGTCACCGAGAACTCGGTGGGGCCGTAGGAGTTGTGGAGCCGGGCGCCGCACTCGCGGTGGAAGCGCTCGGCGAGCCCGGCGGGCAGGGCCTCGCCGCCGCAGCTGACCATGCGCAGGGAGTCGACGGGCACGTACTCGTCGAGGAACGGGCCGAGCATCGCCGGAACGAAGTGGATGACGGTGACGTGTTCGTCGCGGACCAGGCGGGCCAGATAGGCCGGGTCGCGGTGGCCGTCGGGGTGGGCGACGACGAGGGTCGCGCCGCGAGTGAGGGTCCAGAAGACTTCCCACACCGACACGTCGAACCCGACCGGCGTCTTGTGCACGACCCGGTCCGCCGGGGTCAGCCGGTACTCGTCCTGCATCCAGGCGAGCATGTTGCTGATACCGGCGTGGGTGACGACGGTGCCCTTGGGACGGCCGGTGGTGCCGGAGGTGTGGATGACATAGGCGGCGCTGTCCCCCCGTGGGACGACGCCGAGGTCGGTCTCGGGCTCGCCCTCGCCGAGAGTCCGTACGTTCTCCTCGTCGATGACGAAGGACGTACGGGAGTCGGCGAGGACGTAGGCGATCCGGTCGGCCGGGTAGCCGGTCTCGACCGGCACGTACGCGGCGCCCGTCTTCAGCACCGCCCACAGCGCGACGATGAGGTCGAACGAGCGGGGCAGCCGTACCGCCACCCGGGACTCCGGTCCCACGCCCCGCCCGCGCAGGGCGTGCGCGAGACGGTTCACCCGGGCGCCCAGCTCGCCGTACGTCAGCCGCTCGCCCGCGAAGACCACGGCCTCGGCGGCCGGGTCCTGGGCCACACACGTCTCGAACAGCTCCACCAGGGAGCGCGGGTCGCTCGCGCGGTCGGCGGTGTTGTGGGCGTGGAAGCGCTCCCGTTCCGTGTCGTCGAGGAGGTCGAGGGCGCCGATGGGCAGCTCGGGGTGTTCGGTGGCGGTGGTGAGGAGACGGGCGTAGCGGTCGCGGTGGGCGGCGGCCGTCTCGGGGGTGAAGCGGCCGGGGTGGGCGTTGACGGTGAGCTCGATGCCGTCGCCGGCCCCGGGGTCGCCGTACGCGTGCAGGGCGAGGTCGCGCACCGGGCCGGAGGCAAGCTGGTGTGCCTCAGCCTGGACGGGTCCGAAGGGCAGGCGGGCGGCGGCGAAGGAGAGGACGTTCAGGGACGGGCCGTTCAGGGTGCCCGGGTGGGCGGTGGCGGCGAGGTCGCGGCGGAGTTCGTCGTGCGGGTAGCGCTGGTGGCGGGTCGCCTCGGCGAGTCGGGCGGCGACCCGGTCGAGCAGTTCGGTGAAGGTGGTCGCGCCGTCGACGGGGATCCGCAGCGGGACGTCGTTGACGAGCATGGCGGGTGTCGCCAGGGCGTGCGGGCTGAGGCGGGCGGCCATGAACACGCGGACGAGGACGTCGTGGGCGCCGGTGACGCGGTGGGTGTGGGCGGCCATGGCGGCGATCACCGGCAGGGACCAGCGGGACCCGGTGAGGCCGCGCACGCGCAGGGCGGTCTTCTCGGGCAGTCGGAGATTCGCGCCGGGCAGGCTGGGCGCAAGTCCTGTGGCTCCGGAGCCCAGCTCGGTGGACTCGGGCAGGTCGGCGAACTCCCGCTGCCAGTAGGCGCCGTCGCGGTCGTGCCGGGCGGAGCCGAGGTAGGCGTGCTCCTCGGCCAGGACCTCGCCGAGGGTGCCGAAGCCGCTGGCGGGCGGCTGTTCGCCCGCCGCGAGGGCCGTGTAGACCTCCAGCACGCGGCGGCAGTGCAGGACCTGTCCGTAGCCGTCGAGGAGGATGTGGTGGTAGCGGAAGTGGAACCAGTGCCGGTCGGGGCCGAGGCGCAGCAGGGTGTGGCGGAACAGCCGGTCACTGGTGAGCGGGACGGGGCGGGACTGGTCGGCGTCGATCCAGGCGCGGGCGGCACCGGCCGGGTCGGCCTCGCCGCTCAGGTCGAGGTATGCCAACTCCCCGGTGACGGACGGGTCGACGCTCTGCCGAACCGTCTCGCCGTCCTCGCGGAAGCGGACCCGCAGGGCCTCGGTCTCGGCGACGGTCTGCTCGACCGCGCGGGCCAGCAGCGCGCGGTCCACCGGTCCGGGGACGTCGAAGTAGACGCCGCAGGTGAACAAGTGGCTGTCGGGGGCGAGGCGTTGGGCGACCCACACCCCGTGCTGGGCCGCCGTCAGGGGTAGCGCAGTCTTCATCGTCAGACCTGCTTCGTGCTCGTACGTGCCGCCTCGACCAGCTCGGACAGGGCAGCGCCCAGCGCGTCGACCGTCGGGTGGTCCCAGGTCAGGGCGTCGTCCACGGTCACCTCGAACTCGTCCTCGATGTCGGCGGTGATGGCCAGCGCGGTGAGCGAGTCCAGGCCGTAGTCGGCCAGCGGTACCGACGTGTCGATGTCCTCCGGGGAACGGCGCAGGTAGGTCGCCACGCGCTCGGTCAGCCAGGTGTGCACGTCACGGTTGCCAGCGGTCATGAGGGGGGTTCTCTTTCTTGAAACGGAGGGGAACGAAAAGCCGGGCGCAGGGCGGCACTCCGCACCCGCGGGGGTGGTCGGTGTCGGGCGCGTACGGACTTGAGGTGGCCGGTGGGCCTCAGACGGCGAGCCGTCTTGCGGTCAGGCCGAAGGAGCGGCCGGTGTCCCGGCGGTCCAGGAGTTCGGTGAGGAGCGTGTTCTCGGCCTGGGCGGGCAGCGGGCCGGGCCCGTGCGGTGCGGGGGCCGAGCGGTGCAGTGCCGCGCGCAGCCAGGCGGGGTCCGCCAGGAAGTCCCCCGGCGCGGCATGGCGCCAGACCTGGGCGCAGGCGGTGCGGGAGAGCAGGCGTACGTAGCGGGTGACGAGGTCGTAGTGCTCGGGGCGGGCGTCGACGCCGAGTTCCACGGGCGACAACTTCCCGCATATGGCGGCAAGTTCGGTCAGTTCCGCGTGGTCGGCGGCGAGGGCGGCCCGCAGGTCGGCGTGCTCGGGGGCCCAGGGCGCGTCGGGCAGGGCGTGCAGGGAACCGGCGATCGGGTCGCGGCCCGCGGCGTGCAGGGCGAGCCGGTCGTACGGCAGTGGCGGCAGCGGCTCGGCGAGGGCGTACAGGTCGGCGGGGGCCTCGGTGCCGGGCCCGTCCCAGGTGCGGCGGGCCAGCAGGGGAAGCTGCGGCAGCAGACTCATCTGGCAGGCGGCGCGCGCGATGTGCCCGAAGCCGACGGGGGCGAGGTCGCGCAGCAGCTTCTGGAACAGGGCGGTCGGCCCCTCGCGGAGGTAGAAGTGGGCGCCGAGGAGTTCCGCGAGCCGGTCCATGGCCCCCAGCAGCAGCCGGGACACCTCGAACTTGACCGCGGAGGCGTACACGCTCGCCGCACCGGGCACCAGGTGCAGCGCACGGGCACCGACCGCGCCGAGCGCCTCGGCGCGCAGCAGGTCGGCGAGGACACCGGCCAGCACCGAGCGGACGTGCGGGAGAGCGGTGGCGGGGCCGCCGTAGAGCCGACGCCGGGTCAGGTGGTCCACGGTGATGCGCAGTCCGGTGTCGAGGATGCCGGTGGCCATCGCGGGCAGGACCGTGCGGGTGATCTGGAGGGCCTTCAGGGCCGTCTCCAGTCCGGAGCCGACCGGGCCGAGCACCGCCGAGTGGGGCACGGGCAGGTCGTCGAAGCGCAGTCCGCCGAGCTGTACGCCGCGCATGCCGACGGTGCCGAAGCGCGGCAGGTCGGTCAGCCGGGCGGGGTCGGTGGTCGCGCGGTCGACGAGGACCAGGGAGTGGCTGCGCGGACCGGGGCGGGGGTCGGTGCGGGCGAGGACGACCATGGCGTCGGCGCGCGCGATGTTGGTGACGACCTCCTTGCGGCCGCTCAGGCGCAGGCCGTCGGGTGCGGTGGTCGCGGCGAACTCCATGCCCGCCATGTCGTTGCCGTGCGCGAGTTCGTGGAAGGCGATGGCGATACGTCGGCCGTCCAGCAGCAGGCGGGCCGCGTGCTCGCTCTGCCGTTCGTCGCCGGCGGTCCACAGGGTGACTCCGGCGATGAGCGAACTGGCGCCGTAGCCGAGGCCGAGTGCGGGGTCGCGGCGGTAGAGGGAGCGTACGACCTCGGTGAGGTGGTCGGCCCGTTCGAGACGGCCGCCCAGCCGGGGTGGGACGAACTCGGCGTTCATCCCGTAGGAGTGCATCAGTTCCTCTCCGGCGGTGAGCATCTCGGCGCGTTCGTCGGCGGCGAGGACGGCGGTGGCGCCGATGGGGTTGGCCGGGTCGGAGAGGCTGCCGAGCAGGTGCTCCAGTTCGTCGGCGCGCTTGGGGGCGAGGCCCGTCGTGTCGGTGGTCATGCGAGACCTCCCCAGAGGGTGAACTCCGGTGCGGGCGTGTCGAGTACGACGCCCGCGAGTGCGTCGAAGACCTCGTCGTCGTTCCCGCCCAGCAGGGCGGTCAGGCAGGCCCGCAGCCACAGACCGTCCGTGCCGAGCCGTCCCGTGCGCAGCGGCGGGTTCTCCAGCCACAGCAGCAGGCAGGCGGCAGCGGCGTAGGCGCGCTCGTATGCCTCGGCGATGCCGAACGCGGTGCTGGGCAGTCCGCCCGCGACCGGCACGAAGTCCGCCGACTCCGTTTCCAGTCGGGCGAGTTCGGCGAGCATCCGGTCGACGAGCGGGCCCGCCTGCGGGGGACCTTGCGCCCGTATGCGGTCCGCCACGTCGGGCAGGACCTGCACGGCGCTGCATCCCGTGACCGACAGCATCGTCAGGCGGTCCCGGTCGAACGGGGGTAGTGGAGAGGTGAGGTCGGCGGCGGCCCGTACGCCCTCGGTGTCGGCCCGGCGGCGGCTCAGCTGGCGGACCAGGCGGGGCATCTGGTTGAGGAGCGCGGCGCGGTTGACGACCGTGCTGCCGTCGAAGATCGCGCAGATGCGGTGGTCGCGTTCCAGCTTGGCGAAGCCGCCGCCGGGTGGTGAGGTGAGGAAGCCGCGTACGCCGAGGAGTTCACCGAGGGAGGTGAGGGTCTGCTGGGTGAGTGTCGGGACGTATGCCTTGGTGAGCGCCGAGGTCGCGCTCAGCTCCCCGGGCAGGGTGTGCACCGAGCGGGCGGAGAGCAGGCTCACGGCCTCGACGGTCAGTGCGGCGGCGGCCGCCCGGCCGAGGATGCGCCGTACGTGCGGGACGTCGGCGAGGCGGCGGCCGTACAGCTCGCGTCCCATCGCGAAGTCGCGGGCCAGCCGCAGGGCGTGGTCGGCGGCGCCGAGGGAGAGCGCGGTGCACGCGATACGGGTGAGCTGGAGGGTCTTGAGGACCACGGCGATCCCGTCGCCCGGCTCACCGATGAGGGCTTCGGCCGGCACCGGGGCGCCGTCGAGGGCGAAACCGCTGATGTCGGCGCCGCGGATGCCGTGCGTGCGGACCTTGGGCAGATCGAGCCAACTGCCTTCCGGCAGCTGCCTCTTGTCCACGAGGAAGAGGCTGAAGCCGCGTCCGCCGCCCGCGGGGTCGGTGCGGGCCAGGACGCAGGCGAGGGTGGAGCGGGTGGCGTTGTTGATGAGCCACTTCTCGCCGGTGAGCCGCCAGCCGCCCCCGGCGATCGGGTCTGCTGCTGCCTCGGCCACCGCCGTGAACTCGCTCGCCAGCAGGTCGGCCCCGTGGTCGCGCTCGGTCAGCCCCCAGCAGACCGCCTCGCCTGCGCGTACGCGTTCGGCGAGCCGGGCGACTTGGTCCGCGGTTCCGGCCACCCACACCGGAGCCGCCCCGAGGAACGTCTTGCCGTGCGCGATGGCCACGGTCAGGTCGCGGCGGGCCACGGTACGCAGCAGCTCCACCGTCCGGCTGAAGTCGCCGTCCGGGGTGAGGACGTAGTGGGCGGGCAGCCCGGCGTCGTCGAGGAGGCGGACAGCGCCGTCGGGGAACGCCTCGCGCTCGTCGAGCCGGGCGAGCGTGCCGGGTGAGAAGGCGTCGTCCTCGTGGGCGGCGAGGAGACTCTCCAGATCGGCCGTGGTGGTCATCGTGCGGTCACCCGCCGGTGCTCGGTAAGGGCGGCGGTGAGCAGCGGGTCCTCGGCGAGGTGCAGGGTGTCCAGTTCGCCGGCGAGGTAGAGGGCGCGCATCGCGGAGCGCTGGACCTTGCCGCTGGTGGTGCGCCGTACGCCGCCGGGCCGGACAAGAGCGACGGCCGCGACCGGAACGCCGAACTCCCGGGCGATGGTCTGCTTCATGGCGACGGCGATCTCACCGAGCCGTTCGGCGCCCCAGTGGGCACGGATCTCGTGCACGGCGACGATCGCCGGAGCGGTGTCCACGCCGTCGTCGTGCCCGACCATGAAGGCAGCCCCGTGCAGGCCCTCCAACTCCTCGTGCTGGGAGCGCAGTTCGTACTCGATGTCCGCGGGGTGCAGATTGCGTCCGTGCAGGACGAGGACGTCCTTGCGGCGGCCGGTGATGTACAGGTCGCCGTCGAGCAGGCCGCCGAGGTCGCCGGTGCGCAGGAACGGGCCGCGTCCGTCGCCGGCGCGGGCGTGGAAGGTGGCGTCGGTGGCGTCGTCGTTCTCCCAGTAACCGGCAGTGACGCAGGGGCCGTCGAGCCAGATTTCTCCGATGCGGCCGTCGGGCAGGGCGTCACCGGTGTCGGGGTCGACGATCAGCACGTCGGATCCGCTCGGCGCCCCGCATCCGACGAGGACACGGGACGGCTGCGTGCCGGTGGCCGGCCGCAGCTCCCGGTTCTCCAGGGCGGCGGCGTCGACCTCGGTGCGCAGGGGTGGCCGTCCGGTGGTGCCGGAGGCCATGAGCGTCGCCTCCGCCAGGCCGTACACGGGGATGAGCGCCTCGGGGCGCAGTCCCGCGGCGGCGAACCGTTCGGTGAAGGCGGTGACCACGTCGGCACGGACGGGCTCGGAGCCGTTGGCCGCCTTGAGCCGGGACAGGTCGAGTGTGGCGAGCTGCTCGTCGGTGACCCGGCGTACGCACATCTCGTATCCGAAGTCGGGTGCGGCGGTGAAGTTGACGTCGCAGGCGTCCAGCATGCGCAGCCAGTGGTAGGGGCGGCGCAGGAAGGACATGGGGTCCATCTGGACGTACCCGTTCCCGCACAGGAGGCCGGGCAGCATCAGGCCGATGAGCCCCATGTCGTGGTACAGGGGTATCCAGCCGCCGTACGTCGTGCCGCTGTCGTTGCCGAACATGCGGACCATGCGGTCCACGTTGGCGACCAGGTTGCCGTGGGTGACCATGACGCCCTTGGGGTCGCCGGTCGAACCCGAGGTGTACTGGAGCAGGGCCAGGGTGTCGGGCGACACCTCGGGAGCGGTCCAGGCGTCCGGGTCTCCGTCCCCGGCGTCGGTCGGGTGGCAGACCGCACCGACGACGCCTTCCTCGGCGATCCACTTCTCGACGTCCGGGAGATCGCTCTCCTGCGTCAGGATGGCGCGCACCCCGGCGTCGCGGGCGATGGCGGCGAGCCTGCGGCGCTCGTGGCGGTAGCGGCCCGGCAGGGGGGCGGGGACGGCGATGACGCCGGCGTGGACACAGGCGGAGAAGGCGGTGGTGAACTCGATTCCCGGGGAGTAGAGGAGCAGAGCCCGGTCGCCCGGGGAGAGCCGCTCCTGCAGCCAGGAGGCGATGCGCCTGGAATGCAGATCGAGTTCCGCGCGGTCGCGCACTGTCCGTCTGATGTCGCTGAAGTCCGAGACGAAGGTCACTGCCGGCTGCTGCGGATTACGCGCTGCCTGTTCCCTCAGCGTCGTGAGTAATTCTCGCACGACGGAAACCGTACGGAATCACGACCCTCGAACCAGTAGTGAAACATTCAAGCAATCGTCAAGAAATCCCATCGAACGCACAAGAAACCTTGAACGTTCCATGATCGACTTCGACCATCGGCCGACGTAGAACGGATTTGTGCATACACCGACCGCGTCGGCCATCGCCGTGCAGGGACTACATAAGAAATTCAATGAGAACCACGCCTTACGCGGCGTGGACCTACAAGTAGATCCGGGCGAAGTCCTGGGGCTCCTGGGCCCCAACGGCGCTGGGAAAACCACGCTGGTAAAGATTCTCGCGACCCTCGTCAGGCCGGATTCCGGCCGTGCTTTCGTGAACGGCTGGAATGTGACGGCCAATCCCGCGCAGGCCCGCTTCACAATCGGTATGGCTGGCCAGTATTCGACGGTCGACGCCCTGCTGACCGGCTTCGAGAACCTGTACCTCATCGCGAAACTGCGCGGCGTGGGCCGCCGTACGGCCCGCCGCGTCGCAGATGACCTGCTGTCCAGGTTCCGGCTCACCGATGTCGCGGGGCGCCCGGCGGGCACCTACTCGGGCGGTATGCGCCGCCGGCTGGATCTGGCCGCCGCCCTCGTCGGTTCTCCGCCACTGGTCATCCTGGACGAGCCGACGACCGGGCTCGACCCCGAGAGCCGACTCGACACCTGGGAAGCGGTCGGCGAACTGGTCGCCGGCGGCACCACCATCCTGCTGACGACCCAGTACCTGGAGGAGGCGGACCGCCTCGCCGACCGGATCACCGTGATCGACCGGGGCCAGGTCGTGGCCGAGGGCACCAGCGACGAACTGAAGGCCGCCGCCGGCAACCGGCTCGTCGTATGGGTCGCCGAGGACCATCAGCTCGACGCGGCGGCACGCGCCGCGCAGCGGGCCACCGGCGCCACCCCGACGGTGGACCGCCGTGCCCGGCGCGTGGAGGCGGCCGCCGCCGACGGCCGGGCCGCACTGGGCCGCGCCCTGACCGCACTTGAGGGCGAGCAGGTCGAGGTGCTGGAGATCGGGCTCAGCCGCTGCACCCTCGACGACGTGTTCCTCGGCCTCACCAGCCGCGCCCGGCGGGAGGCGGCGTGATGACGGCGACCACCCAGGCGCGCGGCACCCGCACCCCGCGTCGACCGGCATCGGCGACCTTCCCCTCCCCCACCCGCGCCCGGCGCGATCCCGTCCTCCGCGTGCTCGCCGAGAGCGCCGACCTCGCCCTGCGCAATCTGCTCCATCTGCGGCGCACTCCGGGGCTGCTGATCACCTGTCTGGTCGAGCCGGTCGTGTACGCCATGCTCATCGGCTACGTCTTCGGCAACAGCCTGGGCGGCCCGGCCTACCGGGAGTACATGGTGGGCGGGCTGCTCGCTCAGACAGTGGCCTTCACCACCACGTTCACCACGCTCGGGCTCGCCAGGGACCTGGAGCAGGGCATGGTCGACCGCTTCCGCGCCCTGCCGATCTCCCGCGTGGCGCTGCTGCTCGGCCGGACCACCTCCGACCTCGCGACGTGCGTGGCCAGCGTCGCCGTCACCACGACCTGCGGGCTGCTGATGGGCTGGCGCCCGCACAACAGCCCGTTCGCGGTGGCCGCCGGGTTCCTGCTGGCGCTGCTGTTCTCCTTCGCGATGTCCTGGATCGGCGTGTTCGTCGCCCTCATCGCGCCGAACACCCAAGTGGCCGGAAGCCTCGGCCTGATCTGGCTGTTCCCCGCGACGTTCGTGTCCTCCGCGTTCGTCTCCGGCTCCTCCCTGCCCGGCCCACTGTCCACCGTGGCCGCCTGGAACCCGATCACCTCGCTCGCGGGGGCCCTGCGCCACCTCTTCGGCAATACGCCCCCGCCCGGCTTCCGGGTGCCGCACAACTGGCCCGCCCAGCATCCCTCGCTGTACACCGCGGCCTGCTCGGTACTGCTCATCGCCGTCTTCGTCACGCTGTCGACCTGGCGCTACCGCACTCGCACAAGCCGCTGACCGCGACCACCCTCGCGCAACCACCGGCCGGGCCGACCCCCGCGCCCGGCCGTGTCCGTGGCCGCGGTGCGCGGGGTGC